>DINM01000151.1 GCA_002423675.1 Verrucomicrobia bacterium UBA5540 | reverse complement strand
AAAAGCACTTTCGGAATACCTCAGGTCCAAGCATTGGAAAAGTATTTTTCCGGCGACAATCCGCCCGGCAGGTTCGGGCACCAGTTTGGCTAATGAGAGCGCACTGATGCTTTTGCCGCTGCCGCTTTCGCCGACGAGGGCGACGATTTCGCCGGAAAAAATTTGAAAGTCCACGTTGTCGACCGCTCGCACCGGATCGGCCACAGAGCCAAAATGAACTTGAAGCCCCTGCACATCGATAAGTGGTCTATCGGTATGTACGGTCATTTTATCGCATCCGGTGAATAAAAAGCGGGCTGGCTGCGCCGAAAATAATGACGGGAAGCCATCCGCCGAGAAACGCCGGGATCAGTTCCTGTTTGCCGAGCGCCTGCGCAACCAGCTGAAGAATATAAAAACCGAAGAACAAACTCATGGCAATCATGATGCCCGCAAAAGCACCGCGCCGCCCGGTGTGTGCGCCGATGGGAACGCCGATGAGAGTGACGATGAGACAGGCAAACGGCGCAGCGAGGCGGCTGTGCATATCGACCAAAAGCCGGGAGCGGGTACTGCTGGATAGATCTCTCTTGGATTGAAGATAGTGGCGCATTTCACTGGCGGAAAGATATTGCGGATCTTTGATTTCCATCAGAAAGGTTTGCGGTGTTTCCCGCAGGTCGCGCATTTCTTTTTGAAGAACCAGTTCCGGCGGGCCGGAGAGATCGCCGTTTTCTTTGTAGGATTGAACGGTGACATCCGTAAACCACCAACGTCCGTCGAGCCAAAGGGCTTTCCCTGCACGGTATTTGACCGCATCTGAGGAGTCAGGCCGTTGTTCGATGAGCTCGACGTTGTACATGGAGCAGTCGCGCGTATCGAGCCGCTGTACCATCCAGACGTGGTTTTTGTTTTTGAGCGCAAGGTTGCGGGCGAAGAAGATTTCGTCGTTGCGCCGGGCTTTCTGATAATCGAGAAATTTGGCGGCGTGGTAGGCGGCATCAGGAGCCACTTTTTCATTGATGAAGGCGGCGAGCACTGTGGCGGCAATGCCNNGCTGACGCCACCGGCGCGCATGGCGATGATTTCGCTGTGACGGGTGAGACGGGAAAGACTGTGAAGCATGGCAAGCAGCAGACAGGCTGGCAGAATAAGCACAGTGACGGATGGGAGGAGCTGGCTGTAGTAATAGAGGATTTCGAGCGGACGAATACCGCTTTCGAGAAATTCGCTAAAGTTGTCAAACAGGTCGCTGATGATGAAAATCAGGCTGAATCCGAGCAGACAGTAGAACAGCGGCGTCAGTAGACTTTTCAGGAGATACTTGGTGAGTATTTTCATAGGATTGGGCCATACCCTAGCGGGTTCGCCTGTGCCCCGCAAGTCAGGATGACGAGCGCTTGAAGAGTGCGGATAAATAACCAATACTCTCGGCATTAGAACGGAGAACGCTTATGTCCATTCTCGATGTTCGTATTGAGGAGCCGATAACCTTTGTCATTTTCGGCGCGTCCGGTGATCTGACGCGCCGAAAACTCGTTCCGGCGCTCTATACCCTGTTTGAAGAGGGAGCGCTGACAAAGGATTTCGCGATTGTCGGATTTGCGCGCCGTGATTATGATGACCACAGCTTCCGTGCTCTGATGGANNAAAAGTTTGAACACCCCACTCTGCCCGCCAATCGGCTGTTCTATCTATCGATTGCTCCGGAACTGGTTGAGGTCACGGTCAATCATCTCAAAAAGGCCGGGTTAATTACGCAACCGCACTCCAGGCTCTGGACGCGAGTCGTGGTAGAAAAACCGTTTGGCCGCGATCTGCAAAGCGCAAAAGCGCTGAACCGGATTCTACTTAGTCATCTGGATGAAACGCAAATTTACCGAATTGATCACTACCTCGGCAAAGAAACGGTGCAGAATATTTTGTCGTTCCGCTTTGCCAACACGATTTTTGAGCCTGTTTTCAATCGCACGTATGTCGATCACATTCAGATTACGGCGGCGGAAACCGTCTGTATGGAAAGCGAGCGCGGCGCGTGCTACGATCAAACCGGTGCCATGCGCGACATGGTGGTCAATCATCTCTTCCAGCTACTCTGCCTCGTGACGATGGAACCGCCGGACGGACTTGAGGCGGGCTCAATCCGCAATGAGAAAATGAAAATTCTGCGCATTCTTCGGCTGGCAAAAGAAAGAAGCCATCATCCAGCGTCCTGTTTCGGGCAATACGGCGGCGATAAGGCCACCAAAGNNAAGCGTTTCATGAGGAAAACCGTGTGGATCCGCAGTCGAAAACCGAGACGTTTGCTGCACTGCGAATGGAAATCAACAACTGGCGCTGGGCGGGTGTACCGATTTATCTGCGCACCGGCAAGCGGCTAGCGAAGAAGACCACAGAGATTGCGGTACAGTTTAAAACGCCGCCGCTTTCGCTTTTTCAGCACGTCGCCTGCAAGGGCGATGTGTGCGACCTGACGGGCGTGAAACCCAATACCCTGATTTTCCGCATCCAGCCGGACGAAGGAATTTTCCTCCAGGTGTCTGCGAAGCGCCCGAGCATGCAGATGGTGGTTGAGAGCGTAAACATGGATTTCTCCTACTTCGGAAAATGGAACAAAGAATTGCCGGAAGCCTACGAACGACTGCTACTCGACGCCCTGCGCGGTGACTCCACCCTCTTCACCCGATCCGATGAAGTCGAAGCAGAATGGAGCGTAATTGATGACATTCTCGCCGGAGCGGCCGACCGGGAACTGGCCACGTATGTTCCAGGGTCATGGGGCCCGAAAGAAGCTGACGCGATTCTGCTTTCTTCCAATGTTTGGAAAAATGAATGAGCGCAAAACTGATTTATGTGACTTCGCCATCGCGCGAAGAGGCAGAGCGGATTGCTGAAGCCGTCGTAACGGAGCGGCTGGCGGCGTGCGCCAACATTCTGGACGGCGTCACCTCCTTTTTCCACTGGAATGGAAAACTCTGCTGCGAAAATGAAGCGGTGCTGATCATAAAGACAACAGCGAATAAAGCGGTCGAACTGACGAAACGGATTAAAGAACTCCACTCTTACAAATGCCCGTGTATTGTGGTTTTGCCGATCGAAGGCGGAAACGGGGATTTTCTAGAGTGGGTTGCACACGAAGTCTGATTTTCCAAACATCGGAAAAAGATCAGCGTCCGCTGTTGGGCGGAAGCTCAACGATGGAAAGCCAGAAGTTTTCGATGATTTTGACGACTTCGATGAAGCGGTTCAGGTCAATTGGTTTGCGAACATAGCAGTTGGCATACTGCTGATAGGCTTTGGCGATGTCATCATCGGCATCGGATGTAGTGAGAATCACTACAGGAATAGAGCGCAGGTTTTCGTCCGTTTTGATTTCTGTAAGAACTTCCCTCCCGTCTTTTTTGGGAAGATTCAGATCTAACAGGATCAGGTCAGGGCGCGGAGCCTCGGCACTTCCATTAATTCGTCGAAGGAATTTCATGGCTTCTACGCCGTCTTTGGCCACGTGCAGGTTATTCCGGATTTTGTTCTCTTTGAGGGCTTCCTGCGTCAGACGAACATCCCCGGGATTGTCTTCAACCAGTAGAATTTCGATTGCTCTGTACACTGCCATTTTATTGTTCTCCATTTTTAGGAAGCATAAACCAGAATGTACTCCCCTTTTCAAGAATAGACTCTACACCGGTTTTCCCGCCATGTCTCTCCATAATTCGTCTACAAATGGCTAATCCAATTCCGGTTCCGGGGTATTCCGCACGGTTGTGAAGACGTTGTAAAATCTTGAAAATCCGTTCCTGATGCTCGGGGTCAATCCCGATACCATTATCGCAAACCATGATTTTCCAATGAGAGGAAGATTCCTCGGCATAAA
Organism: Verrucomicrobia bacterium UBA5540; assembly: GCA_002423675.1. Taxonomy (GTDB): domain Bacteria; phylum Verrucomicrobiota; class Kiritimatiellia; order Kiritimatiellales; family Tichowtungiaceae; genus Tichowtungia. The sequence continues at coordinate 8,048 of DINM01000151.1, read as the reverse complement.
TATGCACTTTGGGATCTTTTTTTCCGCGAAATTTCAGTGCGTTGCTGATGAAGTTCTGGATAACAAGCCCAAGTTGCACAGCATCGCCATAGACCTGTGGAAGCGGGTCGATGGTGATGCACGCACCGCTTTCAAGAATCCGTCCTTCCAGATCGCGCAGAACCCGTTGGGAAACTTTTTCCAGATCGACAGTCTCGAACGGCTTCTTGCGGGTTTGCAGGCGGGAATAGTCCAGCAGAGAATCGATCAACTGCTGCATGCGCACCGCACCATCGACGGCATAACCGATAAAGTCATGTGCGTCCTGATCGAACTTGTCGCTATAGCGCCGATCAAGAAGCTGTACATAGTTCGCGATCATGCGGAGAGGCTCCTGCAGGTCGTGCGAGGCAATATAGGCAAATTGTTCCAAGTCCCGGTTGGATGTGCGCAGTTCGTCCATCGTTTTCGCCAGCCGCCGCTCGGTTTTTTTGCGTTCGCTGATGTCCAAAGCATACAGATTAATCAGGTTTTCATCGGACAGCGGGGCAAGAGCCAGAGTATATGTGATCTCGCCGCAATCAATCTCCTGCCGATAGACCTCGCCGGACGTCAGAAGTTCCGTGAATGACCGGTCAAAATTCTCTGGCAAAATCTTCCCGTCAACCTGCTTTAACCCTCCCATCAGTACGCGACTTGCATCATTGGCATAAAGAATCTCTCCGTCCGATGAAAAGCGCATTACTGGATTAGGATTGTCTGCCGGAAAACGAGCGAGCTGGGTAATGTGATGCTCCAGCTCCTTGCGTTCGGTTATGTCAACAGCCATTTCCAGGATGAGCCGACGACCGCGATCATCCATCCCCATCGGGGAAAAATAGAGATCCCAAAGCCGGATTTTTCCGTTGCAGGTTCGAATCGGAATTTCTCCTTTATGCCGGGGACTGCCTTCTTCGTAGAGATGTTCGATGATGTCACAAACCGGCGTGTTGAGTGACCCGTAGGCTTTCAGGCGCCAGTCGGTAATCCGGGCAATATCTTCCAACGGATATCCGCTCTGTTCGCTCCATGCGCGGTTGATCAGGATCACTTCTTCGCCCTGGGCATAAATCATGGCCGGAAACGGGGCATCCATAATCGCACGCTCGAAACGTTCCGAGCTATTGCGCAAGGCATCGGCGGCTTTCTCCATCGCAATATTATCTCGATCGATCTGGTCGCCAATATGATGCGATGCCCATGTTGCCAAAATGCCGGCTAAAACGGCAAGCGCGACCGTGAGCAACGCAGCAACCAGCGCCGGGTTCACTAACATCNNAAGAATGAAACGTAATAGATGGGCCCGGGTGGACGGACCCGCCAGCATATTCAGCGGAAACACCGTCGATCCCGCCGTCGTGGTAAGTGCGAAACCAAAAAAAAGAAAACCTAGAGCCGTTGTTAAAGCCATAGGAACCGTGGATCCCTGTCCATACATCAGAGGCTGTCCATAAAAATAGGAAAGGGTAAAAACAAATCCGGTCAGAAATGTCAGACTGCCAAAAAATGCTGCCGGACGAACGCACTGCATCGAGACCGTTTGCCTCAGGAGGAGAAAAATAACCGAAGCTCCCGACAGAACAAATCCAAACCCGGTCGCCGGAGACATCCACCCAATCGGAATCCCATTGAGGGTTCCGGAAACCGGAAACAGCTGCTCTTCAAAGCTTAGGTCGATTCCGGTAAAATACTCCTGTGTTTCCAGCAGCCCGAATAGCGACGTACAGCCCGCAAGCATAAGGCATAAAACAAGAGAGGTTTTTCTTTTCGGAGGCCGGAAAATTGAAATGAACAGAAGCAGTACGAAAATCATAAAGCTAAGGGGGGTCGCCGGGGCCATCGGGATATAATCGCTCTGAATGCTGCCAAGAGCTCGTAATCCTGGCAAGTATNNAATCAACACGCCCGCCATTCCTGCAATAGACGTCTTTCCGAGGAGAGAGCGTTGAGCGGTTATATTCACTGATAAATCTTTCGTTATGCAGTTGCGGCTAATCGGCAGCGAGCTGCATTAAGGTGCCGTACAGTTGATTCGGTCTGATCGGACGGTCAATGAACGCCGAAAAACAGTTCTTAAGCGTATGATCAAGGGGGTTGTCCCAGCGTGACAATGCAATCCATGGAACCTCGGGATGTATTTTACGAAAGTCAATCAGTCGTTCCGCAAGACCCGGCATGTCGATATTGCAGAGCACCGCATCCGTCGGATTTTCATGGATCAGGTTATGATAGGCGATATCTGCCGTATCAGCATACCGGGGAATCGCTCCGCAACGCTCCAGCAAATACTCAGCGGTCCGCATATCCGATGGATCATCGGTCCAGACACAAAGGGTTTTTCCCCGCCACAAATCACGAACCTGCCCGTCCATCGAACGGTCTTCCGCTGCAGGTTGATCGGTAATGTAAAACTTGAATACCGATCCTTCGCCTTTGCGACTCTCAACCTGAATCGATCCCCCCATCATGTTTATCAGATTTTTTGAGATGGCCAGCCCCAATCCAATCCCTCCGTGTTCACGGGTACTGGAGTTATCTCCCTGCTGAAAAGGTTCAAAAATCCGCTTCATTACGGCATCACTCATCCCCTCTCCGCTGTCTTTAACTGTAAAATCAACCCGACGGCTCCCGGATGGTAAGATACCCCCGCGAACCGTCAGCTTGACGAATCCTTTTGCTGTGAATTTCAGTGCGTTATTCAATAGGTTGATCAACACCTGCTGAAGACGGGCTGCATCGCTGTTGATGGTTTCAGGAATACTTTCATTCATGTCTATTGACAAAGTGATGCCCTTCTCTTCGGCAAAAGTCGTCAGCAATGCAATGGATCGCTGAATAACATCCTGTACATGGATCGATTCACTTTTGACTTCCAGTTTTCCCATCTCAATTCTGGAGAGATCAAGCAGGTCGGCAATAATCATCAGCAGGGCCTCTCCACTGGCACCGATCGTTTGAACGTAATCGCACTGCTCGGCATCAAGCGGTGAATCTGCAAGCAGTTCAGTAAGGCCGATAATTGCATTGAGCGGTGTACGCAATTCATGACTCATATTCGCCAGAAACTGTGTTTTAGCCCGGTTGGCCTCTTCGGCGATATCCCGGGCCTGCAGGGAGGCTGCTTCAGCATTTTTCTGATCAGTCACATCAGAAAACACGGTAGCGAACTGACCTCTCTGAGGAGAATACGCCGATACCGAATAGTAGTGCCCTAATTCCGTTGAATACTCATCAATTTGCATCGGCTGTCCGCTCAATGCCACTTTTCCGTAATTTTCAATCCAGTGATCTTCGGTTGCCGGTAAAACTTCTTTTACGGTGTGTCCGATCAGTTCGTCAGCGTTCAGTCCGGTCAACTTCTCAAACGCCGAGTTCACCTCTAAAAAACGGTAATCACATGGCGTTCCGTTTTCATCGCAAAGAATCTCGTGCAACGCAAAACCGGATTGCATGGATTGAAACAACTGCCGGTAGCGTTCCTCACTCTCTTTGACCTCAAGCCCCGCCTGCTTGCGTGCCGTAATATCTTCGTGGGCAATGGCGGCCATTCGCGGACTCTCCCCAGGAAACGGAGTCACCCGTCCGCAAAACCAGAACGTTTCCGTTTCTGTCTCGCAAGCATATTCCATTTCAAAAAAGTCGCTATCACCGCGGAGCACCGCACGCAACCCCTCAGCAAACCGATGAGCCTCATCTTCCTGTACTCCCTGTGCGGTGTCGCAGACAGTCAGATAATTGACTCCGGCACAGGCGGCCCCTTTCAACAGGTGATTGGCTTCGGCGAACTGCTCCCACGAACGGTTGACGGACAGAATAATGCCCTTCGAATCCACAATGGCAATATGCGCAGAAAGGGCATTCAGCGTGCCTTGATTCAGAAGTACCGCCTGTTTATGTTCGCTGATATCACGTGCAATATGAATGACCCCGATCAGATGTTTTTTGTCATAGATCGGAGAAACGGTCACATTAAACCACCCGTTCAGGTGTTCATCATAAAACACAGCCGAGTGTTCTTTATGGTCTTTTAACAGCGCATCGTGCGGACATCCTTCAACGGGAGACTTTGTACCGTGAAAGTATTCATAGCACTTTTTTCCGGTCAGCTCAGCAGCGGGAATACCCAGCCGATCTGATGTCGCCTTGTTGACGCGAACAATACGACGGTCGGCATCGAATATGGCAACCATATCCGGCATCGCGTCGAATGTTTTTTCCCACATAGCATAGGCCTTTGCAGTTCCGCGTTCGGCGTTCGGCTTCTGGAGAAGACTCAGAATACTCATGTCCCGTCGCCATTGGGTCGCTTTTTCCAGCGCTTCTTTGGCCTCCACCAGCTGAGTGGCCGACGTCTGATGAGCCACCTCGCTAACGCTTCGGGCTTCCAGCAAATGTCCGATGGTGGCAGCCACTTGCTCAAATTCTGTGGATTTATCAAAGAAAAAGTCTGCGCCAGCATCGAGACATTTACGACGGTACTGCGCATACGGATAGTTCGTTATGATAAGGATTGTCGTATCCGGCTTAAACGCTTTAATTTTCCCCAGCGCCTTGATTCCGCCGCCGCCCGGCATGCGAATGTCGAGCACGGCTACATCTGGCCAAAAGATCTCTGTCTGACGTACAGCGTCCGCCGCATCCACGGCCTGCGCAACCTGAACGTCCGACAGACGCGAGAGCCGCTCCACCAGCCGTTCACGGATCGGTTGCGAATCATCTGCCACAAGAACCTTCATAAATAACTCATCAGAATATTCTGAATTCTACACGAATCAACCGCCGGGTCGAGCCTGTTCTTTGTGTGGGGATAATCCTTACAAAAGACTGAGAAAGCCGGGTTCGAGTCCTGCTCCAAAACGATTGTTTCCAAGAATTGGAAAAACCCGGACTGTGTTTTTTAATCCGTGGAAAGCCATTATCGGGTCTGTTCCAGCGGAATGGTTCCTTCGATCCGGGTTCCATTCCCTGGCGCGCTCTCAATGCACAGGGTTCCACCCAGCGCCTCAAAACGCTCGCGCATACCGAGAAGACCAAAGGCGGTCGGCTTGCTCTCTGCACCGTCTTCCATTCCGCGGCCGTCGTCGGCAATTGAAATATGCAGCGATTGCTCATCCGAAACCAGATTGATCTCAACACCGGAGGCAACCGCATGACGCGATACATTGGTCAGTGCCTCCTGTACAAACCGGAAAACAGCGGTTTTTATCTCATTTGAAAGGGGTTCATCGTCCGCATCAATACACAAATCGCACGCGATCGCGTTACGTTCCTTCCAGTCGTCGGACAGCCCCGCTAGAGCCTCGCCGAGCCCAAGATCATCCAACGCTCCGGGACGCAGGTGACGGCAAAGGAAATGCACACTGTGAATGCCATCACTCAACAGTTGCTGCATATCCTCCATTTTCTTTTTGATGGCTCCCGAGCNNCTCATGAAGCTCGCGCGATAGATGAGTACGTTCATCTTCTCGCACAGTTTCCAGATGCTGTGCCAGCAAATGCATCCGATCTTCTGCCCTTTTACGACCGGTAATGTCGCGGCTGCAGCAAATCAGCGACTGCGACTCGTTCGTATTATTACGAAAAAGCTTGGCTGATATCGCCAACCAGACATAGTTTCCGCGGCGGTTCCGGAAGCGGGCTTCGTATTCATTGACTTGTCCTGTTTTGATTGCGTGCGCAAAGGCCTCCTTCAGACCGGAGCGGTCTTCCGGATGCACCCATTCATGCACGTTGTTTCCGCAGAATTCAGCTGGCGTATAGCCCAATATCGTTTGAATTGAGGGAGAGGAATAGGTAACGCAGCCATCCACAGTAAGTACGGCAATCAGATCCTGAATGTTCTCTGCCAATAGCCGGTATTGAGCCTCGCTTTCACGGAGCCGTTTTTCAAGCTGCGTATGCCGAATAGCTTCATCAATCCGTGCGAGCAGATGATCCGGCATCTCCCCTTTTTGAATATAATCAAAAAGCTGCAGACGAACAGCAGTCATCGCGGAAGGCAATGAGGCAAATCCAGTCAGGAGAATCACAGGAACATCGGGCTGAAGGGCCTTGACTTGTTCAATCAAAATCAAANNCGCACCTTCAACCTGATAGCCGCGGCGCTCAAGCAACTGGGTAATCGTTTTGCGGTAGGTGTTGTGATCATCGGCCAGAAGAATTCTGAAGGGCGTCATACAAGATCTCTCCTCTCCGAAAGCGTTGCAGGTAAAATAACGCGTACACACGTACCGCCGCCCGCATCCGAACGTACCGAGATAGAACCACCCAGTAGATCGACTGTGCGCTGAACAAGCGCCATACCGAGTCCGAGTCCGTTCGCCCCGCCGCTACGCTGCCGGAATGTAGTGAATGGCTCAAATAGACGCGGAGAAAATTCCCGAGGAATACCCGGTCCGTCGTCTTCAATTTCAATGCAAACACCACCCGACTCCGCGGGCCCGGTTCGCACCGTTAAAATACCATTAGACGACATTGCTTCAATGCTGTTGCGAAGCGGATGAATCAGTGTGAGCATCACAGCACCGGGCGGCAGGATGACAACAGGCGCGTCTTCCGCGCGTTCATCCTGAAATTGAATGCGGCGCTCTTTCATCATGCTTCGCACCAGAATCAGTGCGTTATCAAGCAGCGCATTAATGTTCACCGGCTCGCGTTCCGCCGGAAGCGTTTCATGAAAGCNNTGACTGGTCGGCGGGATGCTTTCCCGCATCAAACTGAATGCGTTCCGCGCCGCCGCCAGCGGTGCGCTCAGTGCGTGCGAGATCCCTGCGGCGAGTTCGCCCAGCAGAGCAAAGCGCTCATGTTGCAATTCGCGGCGGTCGTTCGCCAGTATTTCCTGAGCCTTCGTACGGGCCTGATTTTCAATCTTCGTGTTGACATCCGGTTCTTTGACAGCGGCAGGCCCTTTTGCGGTCAAGGTGCAATAAATCTGTCCAGTACCGCCGGTTTTCCCAGGCAAAAAGCGAGCGTCCAGCTCAATCGGTAAATACGTTCCGTTCTGCAGGCGAAGTTCAATATCCGCACAGAATGATGTGCCGCCGCCTTTTAATTTCGCCAGTCCGGCCTGAAAGTGCTTCCGGCTCGCTCGACTAAGCAACTCGCTGAAAGGCCGACCGGCTGCTTCGACGCGTTCCAGCCCCGTCAGCTTGAACCAGGCAGGATTCACCTCGAGAATCCGGCCAGCGCTATCCAGCGACTGATACGCGACCGCAGACTGATCAAAAAGGATCCGGATTTTCTGATCGCGACGATCCAGCTCTTCCTGCATATGCATTTGCGAAGAAACATCATTGTATACGGCGATCACCTCGGNNGGTATACAAAAAAATCGCGCCAGCCGGAGATCCGGTCGTCCTGATAGTAGCGCATCGGAAGCCGTTCTGGCTGTCCGCTTTTCAAAACCCGGCGAAGTACGGTTGGCAAACCGAACGTTTCCATGCCCGGGAACACCTCGGTCAGGTGACGACCCACCACATATTGCCGAGCCGTTTTTTCCATCCGTTCAGCAGCCGAATTGATATCGCGAATGATAAAATCACGACCTTTATTGGTTGCCTCATAGACCGCGACTCCGCTGCTGATTCGGTCATACAGCTCCCCGAGCGAAACGCCGTCGGAAAGATCCGGTTTGGAATAAAACCGGTGCATCAGCGGAGCAATGGAAAACAGACCGACCACCAACAACAGTGAAATCAGCAAAGCGATCGACTCGGCAAAGAGCGTTGACGGATTATGGATACCGCGAGTCAGCAGGTAATAAAAAATGATAGCCCGGCGAAGCGCCATCAGCACCAGTGCCATGCAAAGCATGATCCATGAAAAATGATATCGGGAAAGCCGCATCAGCCGAATAGAGAAGAAGGCTACCGAGGCCTGCAAAATCAAAGAAGATGTGATCACCAGTAACAGTGTAACTTGTAGAAATCCATCCATTATCTCTCCTAATTGATATAGCTTACTCGAGGTGAAATGCGCCCGCAAGAGGTTTCAGTACTTACAATGACCGCAGACGGCTCTGCTCTCGGATA
>DINM01000044.1 GCA_002423675.1 Verrucomicrobia bacterium UBA5540 | reverse complement strand
GGCTCTTCCGCCGCCGTCACCGTCGCCACCCACGCCGCGCTGATGGGAAACATCGATGACCGAATGGAGCTGTTCAAGCGCTCTCTCGCAACCATTCACCGTGTGCAGGGACGCGGCTCCGGCGCAGACGTCGCGGCCAGCGTCTTTGGCGGAGTCGTCGCCTATCGCGCCGGGCCGCTGGAAATTATTCCGCTCAAAGAAACTTTTTCGCTCACGGCCGTCTATTCCGGTTCGAAGATGAAAACCGCCGACGTCATTCGTTACGTCGAAGAACGCCGTGCGCTCAATCCCGAATACTACGAAAAAATCTTCGACCGCATGGCCGCCAGCGTCGGCGAGGCGATTGCGGCTGTTGAGGTGGAGCGGGCCCTCCGGGCACGCTCAGAACGCGCACGGAGTTCGCGTTCCACCTTTTTGGAGAGCCTTGGCAGCGAAATGATTTTGAATCAGAAACTCATGGAAGAAATGGGACTCTGCAACGCCGCGCTGGCCGAAATTATTTCAATTTTCCAAGGTTTGGAAATCCCAGCAAAAATTTCCGGTTCCGGCCTTGGCGACTGCGCCATCGGCCTTGGAAAAGTTCCGAAGGTTGGAAGCTTTTCAACCTACGCCCTGCAGATTGAGCCGCAGGGCGTTGTTCTTAGCCGTTGATCCACTCTTTGATGTGTTCGGGCAGGGCGGTGACGGCGGCGACTTCGACCTCTACAGCTGTTCCACTGGTGGTCGGCACACGAATCCGGCTTCCGACTTTGGCGCCCATCAGCGCTTTGGCCATACCGGCCTGATTGGAAATGATGTGCAGGGTTTCGTCCTGATCCCATTCACCGAGGATGTAATAGTTTTCGCGGCTGCCGTCGGCGTAGGCCAGCTCGACACCGGTGGCGATACCGGCAACGTCGTGCGGGAATTCTTTGAAGTCGGTCGGTTTGACTTCGTCGAGCGCCTTTTGCAGCTCCTCGGCTTGCAGGCTGAGCAGGCGCTGTTTTTCTTTAGCGAATTTGAATTCGGCGTTTTCGCGCAAATCGCCGTAGCTGCGGGCCAGTTCAATTTCTTTGGAGTTTTCGGGGATTTCTTTTTTGAGGACGTGCTCGAACTGATCTTTTTTCGCCTGATAGCTGCGCGGCGAGGTGATGCGCGGGTTTTTTTCTTTAGCCGGTGCGACGGTCTTTTTGAGGACGATTTCGTGCAGGTCGGGGCAGATTTTGATGGTCTTGGCTTGCAGGGACTGGCGATCGAGTTTGCTCCATGCGGGCGAGTCGCTGATACGGCGCATGAAATCACGTTTCTGGGAGTCGCTCATGGCGGCGAGAATACTTTTGAGCGAATNNAGGGCGGCACCGCCGTGTTCCTGTTCGATCAGTTCAATGGTCTGGAAGGCGAGGTCGGCTTTGTCGGTGAGCTGCCAGCCGGCGGCGCGCTCTTCGTTAGGCAGAATCCAGAGAAGCAGGGCGGGACTGCAGGCGCGCCGACGGATGGTGTCGCGAATCTGTTCGGCCAGGTCGGCTTCCGCTCCGTTACGGATAAGCGCTTCAATGGTTTCGCTGAGCGCGGTGGTTCCGAATTCACTCAGTCGGCGAAGCAGGAAGATTTTTGCTGTTCCGGAGCCGTCAAACAGACGGTTGATAAAGGCCTGCATAAAGCGAGATGGGAGTTCTTCGAGCAGGGCAGGGAGGTCGTCACGTTCAGCGAGTTTGGTCAGTTCAGCGGTGCAATCCACGCCTTCGGGTTCGACGCCGATCTGTTCGGAATAGACGAGAGCCTGAGCGATCCAGCCGGGCTGGTTCAATACGCCGCCTTTAACGGCGAAGGCCAAGCGGTTGGCGATGGCTTCCTTCATGTAGGGTTCCAATGCTTGGAACTTCTGAGCCTGAATTTCTTCCAATCCTTGGAAAACCGCAGCGATATCGCGCTCGTTGGTGAATTTTGCGAACCAGTCCTGATCATATGCCTTGGCTTTACGGCGCAGGCGCAACGGATCGGTTCGCCGCGACGGAACTTCGATGAGCGGATCGTTTTTGAGGTCTTTACGGGCGGTGTCCCAGAATTTTTTCCAGTCAGCTTCGGTAGCGATCAGGTCGGGCATGAGGTGGTCCTGAATCTGGTTCAGCGAGAGCGGGCCATAACTACGCAGGGTCATCCGGACGATTTCGGCCTGATTTTCGGTCATCAGCCGGATGAATTCATCGGGATTGTTGTGGCGGACGGCCATCAGGTGGTCGTCGGTGAGAACGTCGAGCGCTTCGGCGGCGTAGGAGAAGGCGAGCTCGTGGTCGCCTTTCTTTTCAAATTCGACTTCAACCTTCTGATAGAAGGCATCAATGCGGCTGATGATGCCGAAGCCCCAGGTTTTGTTATAGCAGAGCATACCTTTTTTCATCGCGCGCAGATGTTTCAGACGTGAAAAAGCCTCTTCCGTGGAAGAGGCTTTTTCGAAGGCGGGTTCAATGAACTTCTGCTCTTTGCGGCTGGTGGCCAGAATGTGAAGGAGTTCTTTCTGTGCAATGGCAGGGGAAGTTTCCTGCTTGAGGGCGAGCCATTCGTAGGCGGCGACGGCTTCATCGAGCATTTTTCGGTCAATTAATGTATCTTTTAGAAGTTCACCCCATTCAATGGCGCGGACTTCTTTACCGTCGGCACAGAGCGCGTCGAGTTGTTCGAGCAGGTTGGCGCAGGGAACGGTTTCGGCTTCGAGTTGGCAGCCTCAGCAGCAGGCCGGACGNNGAACGGTTTCGGCTTCGAGTTGGGCGAGCAGTTGTTCTTCGGTCAGAGCCATGGTTTTTCCTCCGTATAAAATGGTCAGACACCATACGGCGTTCCGCCCTTTCGGCAAAGCCAAAACCGCAGGTTTTCCAATGCTCTGGAAGTTTTTCGAATGCAACGGCTAAAAATGCCGGCTGGTGATTGGTAATTTGCTGGACTGAGAAAGAAAAAAATGATGGTTTGCCGTTTCTCTCGCACGGGTATCTTGAGATAGGAAGTTTTGATGAAAAAGACGATTTTGTTTTTAATGGGGTTGTTTGCCTGTATGCAATTACAGGCACAGTCTGTCCGGGAACAAGTTCTTGGTTCTATGGAGTGGGCGCAGATTGGAAATCCTGGAAATACAGCAGACGATAATAATCGTGGAAGTGTCGGGTATTTTTATTCCATAGGAAAACAGGAAATTTCCATCGCACAGTTTATGAATGCATATGATGCGGGCGCTTTAATCAGTGATGGCGACGAAAATTATTGGAATAACGGAAGTCATTCTCTTGGAACAAATGCTCCGGCAACTTTTATCAACTGGCATGAAGCGGCGTGTTTTTGCAACTGGCTGACCAGTGGAAACTCATCAAACGGGGTTTATCAGATGGGCGAATCGAATTTGGTGGTCGGCATGAACCGNNCTGGAGCAGTACGAGACGGTTTATGCCATGCCGACGCTGGATGAGTGGTACAAAGCGGCGTATTTCAACGGTAGCGGCTATTCTGATTATGCCAACGGCACCAATACGCCGCCAGCGGCTATGACCGATGCGAATTACACCCCGTTGGCAACTCCCTGGGCGGTCGGCTCGGGGACAGTAGAGCAGAATGGAACCTTTGACATAATGGGGAATGTCAATGAGTGGACGGAGACTTTGTATGATGGGGCCAACTCGGCACTTGAAGGGTGGATAAAGGCGCACGGCGGGTATTATTCGGGAACAACCAATCTGATGGGCAAGTCCGTGGCAACCATTGTTGATCCGACGACCAGCGCCCCTTCGTACGGTTTTCGTGTTGCGGTCATCTCGTCGTTTTCAAGCGGAACAATCACTCACGATGGAGCCGTAATTAACATGGATTTCATTACAATCAACGATGTCGGAAATCCTGCCGATACCGGTGGAAGAGGCTCGGTGGATTATGTTTATCAGATCGGTAAATATGAAGTGACTATCGAGCAGTTTATGACAGCGTATGCCGCCGACAACAACATCAGTAATGGCGGTGAAGATTATTGGAACAAAGGATCGTACAGTCTGGGAACAAATACACCTGCGTCAACGATAACCTGGTATGAAGCAGCCCANNTGTGATCCCGACCGAAGATGAGTGGTATAAAGCGGCTTACTGGACCGGTTCCGGTTATTCGACTTACGCCAACGGTACCGATACGCCTCCGGTTGTTCAAGTGGATGCCAATTACAGTCCGACGGACGGCCCTTGGAACATTGCGACCGGCTCGCAGGAACAGAACGGCACATTTAACATGATGGGTAATGTGGCAGAGTGGAGCGAGTCTGTTACCGCGAGCCAGAATCCGTATATTTTCGGCGGCTGGTATAGTCAAAATGATCATTATTTTAGCCGTCGCGGTATTCTAGGAAGCACGTCAGCAATAGGTGAATCTTCCAGCAGAGGACTGCGAATTATTGAGCTTAAACGCGATTCAGATGGTGACGGACTTCCGGATTCATGGGAACTTCAATATTTCGGAAGTGTGGATAAGGCCGATCCGGATGCATTTTGTTCAAACGGTGTGGATAAAGTAAAAAATGCGTATATCGCAGGAATCAATCCGAATGATCCGCAATGCCGATTTTCAATTCAGGAAATCCATTCTTTAGGCGAAGACCAGATTTTGCAGTGGAACACGATTTCCGGCCGGGTCTATTCAGTTTATTGGACAACGAATCTGTTGAGCGGTTTCCAATGTTTGGACAGCAATATCCCGTGGACACGAGCCGATTTCACCAACTCAACCGCCGTTCCCTGTGGCTACTACAAAATCGGAGTTCAGCTCGCTGACTGACCGCAGGTTTTCCAAACCTTGGAAACGATTTTTCCAACCATTGGAAAAAGGACTTCCGGCGCGCCGTCTGATTGACACGCCAAGGCCGTACAGGTACAGTTTGCGGCTTATTTATGAAAAACGACCTCCAACTTGAAACGCTCCGCCACAGTACGGCCCATGTGATGGCCGCCGCCGTCTGCCGGCTTTACGACAATGTCCTGCTCGATATCGGCCCTTCGACCGACGACGGCTTCTACTACGACTTTGACATGCCGCAGCGCCTGACGCCGGAGGACTTTCCGGCGATTGAGGCGGAAATGGCGAAAATCGTCGCCGAAGATCTGCCGTTCGAGCGCATCGAAGTCAGTCGCGACGAAGCGCTGAAAATGCTGGAAGGGCAGAAATATAAAATTGAACGGCTGGCCGACATTCCAGAAGGTGAGGCGATCAGCTTCTATACATGCGGAACCTTTTTCGATCTCTGCCGCGGCCCGCACGTCGAAAGTACCGGCAAACTGCGCTCCTTCAAACTGCTGAGTCTGGCCGGCTCCTATTATCGCGGGAAAGAAACCAATCCGATGCTTCAGCGCATCAACGGCACGGCGTTTACCAATGACAAGCAGCTCGGCCTGTATCTCAAACAGATCGAACAAGCCAAACTGCGTGATCACCGCAAGCTGGGCAAAGAGCTCGACCTGTTTGTTATATCTGACCTCGTTGGGTCTGGGTTGCCATTATTCACCCCTCGAGGTACCGTGCTGCGTGAAGAACTCGGCCGATTTACCCAGGAGCTGCGCGAGAAAAACGGGTTTCAGCGAGTCTGGACGCCAGTGA
>DINM01000154.1 GCA_002423675.1 Verrucomicrobia bacterium UBA5540 | reverse complement strand
TTTTTTCCAAACATTGGAAAACACACAAAAAACCGATCGGTTACGGACTGCTCGTTCTGCTGGTCGTCTTTGCGCTGGGCCGCTGCACAGCCGGACAGCGGAATGAAACTGTTCCGTCCGCCGAGCAATCCGGCGAAATCAAAACCCAGTGGTGGACCTGTTCGATGCATCCGCAAATCCGTCTGCCCCATCCCGGAAAGTGCCCGATCTGCGGAATGAATCTGATTCCGCTTGAAACCGGAAGCGGAGCCGATAATCCGCGCGAACTCTCTGTCAGTCCGTCNNCTCGCCGGTGGAGCGCAGGTTTGTTCAGGCTGAAGTCCGCATGGTCGGCAGCGTGGATTTTGACGAAACGCGCACGGCGTATATCACCGCCCGCATGCCGGGACGGCTCGACCGGCTGTTTGTGGACTACACCGGAGTGCAGGTCAAAAAAGGCGATCACATGGCGTCGATCTACAGCCCCGAGCTGCTGAGCGCGCAGCAGGAACTGCTGCAGGCGATTGATTCCGTGAAGGCGTTGACGAACAGCGAAAGTTCGATCGTGCGCGATGTCTCGCAGTCCACCGTCGACGCAGTTCGGGAAAAACTGCGGCTGTGGGGGCTCACGCCGGAACAGATTCAGCAGATCGAAACGCGCGGTACGCCGATGGATCATGTGACGCTCTATTCGCCGGTCGGCGGCATTGTCATTCATAAAAATGCGCAGGAAGGCAGCTATGTGAAAACCGGCGACCGGATTTATACGGTTGCGGATCTTTCGCACGTCTGGGTTCAGATTGAGGCGTATGAATCCGATCTGCCGTGGCTTCGTTACGGGCAGAAGGTCTCCTTTACGACGGAAGCCTGGCCGGGTGAAACCTTTAAAGGTAAGATTGCGTTTATTGATCCCGTGTTGAATGCCGCCACCCGCACCGTCAACGTGCGGGTCAATGTCGATAATCCGGAGCTGCAAATGAAGCCGGGCATGTTCGTCAGCGCGGTTGCATATCCGTTAATTTCCGAAGACGGCAAGGTGGCCAATCCGTCGCTGGCCGGCAAATGGATCTGTCCGATGCATCCGGAAGTGGTGAAAGACGCGCCGGGCACCTGCGACATCTGCGGCATGAAACTCGTTACTGCCGAAGAGCTCGGATACGTCACACCGACTCCGACCAACGCGCCGCTGGTGATTCCGGCGACCGCACCGCTCATCACCGGAACGCGCGCTGTCGTTTATGTTGAAGTGCCGGATCAGGACAAACCGACCTATGAAGGGCGCGAGATCGTCCTCGGCCCGAAGGCAGGAAATGTTTACATTGTTCACAGCGGCTTGAAAGAGGGTGAACGAGTCGTTACGCAAGGCGCATTCAAACTGGATGCCGAACTTCAGATTCACGCCAAACCCAGCATGATGTCACCTGAGGGAGGCAGTGCGCTCATGGATCACGGTAAAATGAAGATGGAGCCTTGAGCATGGAGCCCGAATTCAAACAGACTCCTGAACAAAAATCGCTCATTGGGCGCTTCATGCGTTTCTGCCTAACCAACCGGCTGGTGGTCGCGCTATTCGTTTTCGCCGTCATCATCGCCGGTCTGCTGGTCGCGCCGTTCGACTGGAAGGTCGGCGGCCTGCAGCGCTATCCCGTGCCCGTCGATGCCATTCCTGACATCGGCGAAAACCAGCAGATTGTTTTCACCCAATGGATGGGCCGCTCACCGCAGGATGTCGAAGACCAGATCGGCTATCCGCTGACCGTTTCGCTGCTGGGCATCCCGGAAGTCAAAACCATCCGCAGCTATTCCATGTTCGGCTTTTCCTCCATCTACATCATTTTCAAAGACAAGGCGGACTTTTACTGGGCGCGTACCCGCGTGCTCGAAAAACTCAACAGCCTGCCCTCCGGCACCCTGCCTGATGGAGTAACACCCGTACTCGGGCCGGACTCCACCGCGCTCGGCCAAATCTTCTGGTACACGCTCGAAGGACGCGACCCCGACGGCAACCCGACCGGCGGATGGAGTCAGGAAGAACTGCGTTCGCTGCAGGACTGGCAGGTGCGCTACGGACTGCTCTCGGCTGACGGCGTTTCCGAGGTCGGCTCCATCGGCGGCTACGTCAAAGAATACCAGGTCGATGTCGATCCTGACGCTATGCGCGCCTACGGCGTAACGCTCAACGATGTGTTTTCCGCCGTCAAAGCCGCCAACATCGATGTCGGCGCCAAAACCATCGAAATCAACCGAGCCGAGTATTTCATCCGCGGCATCGGCTTCATTAAAGAGGTCAAAGACATCGAAAACAGCGTCGTCAAGGTGCGAGCCGATCATGTGCCCGTGCTGGTCAAGCAGGTGGCGCATGTCACCGAAGGCCCCGCCGCGCGGCGCGGCGCGCTCGACAAGGGCGGCGCCCCCGCCGTCGGTGGCGTCGTGGTTGCGCGCTACGGCGACAACCCGCTGGCCGTCATCAACCGCGTCAAAGACAAGATCAATGACATCGCGCCGTCGCTGCCGCGCAAAACGCTGGCCGACGGAACCGTCAGTCATGTGGAAATTGTTCCGTTCTACGACCGCACCGGTTTAATTTATGAAACCCTCGGAACGCTCAACGACTCCATTGTGCAGGAAATCCTCATCACCATCATCGTCGTGCTGATTATGGTCATGCATCTGCGCAGCAGCCTGCTCATCAGCTCCATGTTGCCGCTGGCGGTGTTGCTCACCTTCATCGCCATGAAATTTTTCGGGGTGCAGGCCAACATCGTCGCGCTCTCCGGCATCGTCATCGCCATCGGCACCATTGTCGATATGGGCATCGTCGTCTGCGAAAACATCCTGAGGCATATCGACATGGCTTCCCCAGACGAATCCCGTCTGGAAACAGTTCATCGCGCGGTCAGCGAAGTCGGCAGCGCCGTTTTCACCGCCGTGATGACGACGGTCGTCAGCTTTCTACCGGTCTTCACCATGATTGGTGCGGAAGGCAAGCTCTTCAAACCGCTGGCTTTCACCAAAACCTTCGCGTTGATCGCCTCGATCATTATCGCGCTTGCCGTGCTCCCGCCCGCCGCTTACATGCTGTTTGGTAAAAAGAAGGGTAGGGCGCGATCGCCAAGCGCGCCGCGGACAGCTCGGCGATCTGTCCCTATCTGGCTGACCCGTTTCGGCCCGCAGGCGGCCAGCTGGCTGGCCGTGCTCGTCGTCGGCATTTTTCTGACCAACGCATGGGAACCGCTCGGCCCGGAAAAGGGATTTATCCGCAACATTCTGTTTGTCGCGCTACTGGTTGGCGGCCTGCTCGGCTTCTTCAAGATTTTCCAGCATTTCTATGCGCGGATGCTTCGCTGGTGTCTGCGGCATAAAGCGGCGTTCCTCTCGATCCCGCTGCTGCTCATGGTGCTGGGCGCAACCGCCTGGCTCGGTTTCGACACCACCTTTGGCTGGATGCCTGACGCCCTGCAACGCCGAGGCGCAAAGGTTTTTCCGGGGTTTGGAAAAGAGTTCATGCCGCCGCTCGATGAAGGCTCCTTCCTCTGGATGCCGACCACCATGACCCACGCCTCCATCGGCGAGGCGACCGATATTCTTTCCACGCAGGATCAGCTCATCGGGTCCATTCCTGAAATNNAAGCTCGGCCGCGCTGACACCCCGCTCGATCCCGCCCCGATCTCCATGTTTGAAACCGTCATCAACTACAAGTCGGAATACATCACCGACACCGACGGACGGCGGCTCAACTTTAAATATAAAAAAGGCGAATTCGTGCGCGACGAAAACGGCGAACTGATTCCCGATTCGCGCGGACGTCCCTTCCGCCAGTGGCGCGACGAAATTCGCACGCCGGACGACATCTGGGACGAAATCGTCAAAGTCGCCAAACTGCCCGGCACCACCTCCGCACCAAAGCTTCAGCCGATCGCCGCCCGTATCGTCATGCTTCAGAGCGGCATGCGCGCGCCGATGGGGGTCAAAGTCAAAGGCCCCGATCTCGACACCATCGAACAGGTCGGGCTGCAGATTGAGAAATATCTCAAGCAGGTGCCGTCGGTCGAAGCGTCCGCCGTCGTGGCCGACCGCATCGTCGGCNNGCAGATTCCCATCACCGAACTGGCCAACATCCGCTACGTGCGCGGCCCGCAGGTAATCAAAAGTGAAGACACCTTCCTGATCGGCTACGTGGTCTTTGATAAAAAGCCCGGAGTGGCCGAAGTCGATACGGTTGAGGAGTGCAAAACGTATCTTCAAGGCAAAATCGACAGCGGTGAATTTGTGATGCCCAAAGGCGTCAGCTACACCTTTGCCGGCAGTTATGAAAACCAGATCCGGGCGGCCAAAACGCTCACGCTGATTCTGCCGATCGCCCTGTTCGCCATCTTCATGCTCATCTACTTCCAGTTCAAATCCGTCGCCACCACCGCCATCGTCTTCTCCGGCATCTTTGTGGCGTGGAGCGGCGGCTTCCTGCTGGTCTGGCTCTACGGCCAGCCGTGGTTCCTCGACTTCAGCCTGTTCGGCGTGGAAATGCGCACGCTGTTTCAGGTTCACACCATCAACATGAGCGTGGCGGTCTGGGTCGGATTCCTGGCCCTGTTCGGCATCGCCTCCGACAATGGCGTCATCCAGTCCACCTACCTCGACCAGGTCTTCCGCGAAAACAAACCGTCCAGCAAAGACGAAATTCACGAAGCGGTGGTCGTCGCCGCGCAGCGGCGCGTGCGCCCCTGCCTGATGACCTCCGCCACCACCATCCTCGCGCTCATCCCCGTATTGACGTCAACGGGCCGCGGAAGCGACGTCATGGTTCCCATGGCCATCCCGAGTTTCGGCGGCATGCTCGTCGTCCTCATCAG
>DINM01000149.1:2879-11116 GCA_002423675.1 Verrucomicrobia bacterium UBA5540 | reverse complement strand
TGTAGGCTGGCGGACTCGTTATTTCTGTATACAAAGCACTAGTGACAACTTGACTAAAAACTCTTGATTTTTGCCGCCGGACCATCGTCTATAAAAATTTGTAAATCGTCTGCAATGCAACCTTGCAATCAGGACGCAAGATTGTTGTGGGAAACTGCGGCTGGTTGGGGCTATCCGGATAGTGCTGGGTTTCGAGACAGAATCCGCCGCGGCGTACATAGCCGCAACCGCCCTTTCCGACCAGAGTTCCGTCGAGAAAGTTGCCGGTATAAAACTGAACCCCGGGCTCTGTCGTATAGACTTCCATCACACGGCCGCTTTGCGGATCCTCTGCTCGTGCGCAAAACGTCAGCCCTCCGACCACTTTTTTATTCAGGCAGAAATTATGGTCGTAGCCACTGGCAAAACGCAACTGTTCGTGATCTTCATCAATCCGGTCACCTATGGTGTGCGGCGTACGGAAATCAAATGGCGTTTCTTCCACTGAAATTTCATCACCATACGGAATGGCCGTTTCGTCGGTCGGCAGAAAGGTATCGGCATTGATAGTCAGAATTTGACCTCCCACGAATCCGGCATCATGTCCTNNCAGTATAGGTCATCACGGTTTTCACTTCACCGGGAAAGCCTTCTTCGCCGTCGGCGCTGAGATAAGTCATGCGAATCGCATTGTCTGCTTCCAGAATTTCGGTATCCCATACCACTTTGTCGAAACCGCGCAGTCCGCCGTGCAAAGCATTCGGACCGTTGTTCTGCACCAGCGTATATTCTTTGCCGGCGAGCGTAAATTTTCCACCTTTAATCCGGTTGGCAAACCGTCCGACGACGGCACCAAAATACGGCGTGGTATGCACGTACTCTGCAGCGGTTTCGTGCCCGAGAACAATGTCCGCCAGCTTTCCATTTTTATCCGGAGTTTCGAGCGAAACAATCGTTCCGCCGTGGTTCATAATGCGGACTCTAATTCTGTTCGTATTCGTCAAAGTAAAAATCTCAACAGACTCACCAAACTGATTTTTTCCAAAGGCATCTTTTCGTACGGTCATTTTATTTCCCTGCGTTGTTATTCCGGTAGTCGCTGGGTGAAAGTCCGACATATTTGTGGAATATTCGTGAAAAGTAAAACGGATCTTCAAAACCAATCGTTTCGGCTATTTCCGCAATCGGCCGACCCGTCTGGTCAACCAACAATTCGGCGGCTTTCCGAATACGAAAATCCGTCTGGTACTGTTTGAAACTTCGCCCTGTCACTTTTTTAAACAGGCGTGTGACGGTTGACGGGCTGCGACCGGTGATTTTTGCGGCCTCGCTCAATCCCAATGAAACTTCCGAATGCATCCGGATCCGTTCGATCACCGGTGCGATCAAATCGTGATCCTTATGATGAATCAGCTGGCTGCGGATAATCAATTCCAGCAGTTGACGCCACATGGCCAGAAGCACGTCNNCAGCGGCCATCATCGTTTGGTCGAAGGCACGACAGCGCGCATCCATCTGCAATGTTTCGCGCAACATCCGGCAGTGAGTACAGTTGGGACGGCCCTTCTTATCCGGATACAGAATCTGCATATCCGGTCCGAACAGAGAAACCCGCGCCCCGTGTAGTTCTGTGTACAAGTCGAATACTTCGGCGACCTTTTCACTGATCGTATGATTTAATGTCGTCAGCATTCGACAAATTAAGCGATTATTGCTTTAAATGTCCATGAGTTTGCACTTTTCACCCATGGCAGAACACAGGCTGAAACTATAAATTAATTGTCAGATGCAGCTCAACTAAAAGGTCCTTACATGAAAAAAGACGTCGTTATCGAAAAAGCCGTTTCCGCCCACATTGAAAATTTTGGCAAAAAGCCCGAAAGCATCGCCTGGGCACCGGGACGGATTGAAGTCGTCGGAAACCACACTGACTACAACGACGGTACAGTCCTCTCCGCGGCCATCGACCTGGGCCACTGCTTCTGCATCTCTCATTCAAACCGCCCGGGCATTCACCTGCTGGCCGTGGACGTAAACCAGATCGCCGCATTTGATACCGCCGATACCAAAAAAGTTCCCGGATTCGACTGGGCCAACTATGTCAAAGGCGTCTTCCATTTTATCCAGGAACACCTCGGCGAAAAAATCGACGGACTCGACTGTACCTTCATGGGTTCCATCCCGATGGGAGCCGGACTCTCCAGCTCTGCCGCGCTCGAAGTCGCCGCTGCGACTGCCGTACTGAAAATTCTCGACGCCATCATAGACAAAAAAGAAATCGCCCGCCTCTGTCGCCACGCTGAACATCAGTTTGCCGGCACCAACTGTGGCCTGCTGGATCAGTTTTCCAGCATTTTCGGCCGCGACCACGGTCTCATCCACTCCGATTTCCGAACCTTGGAAGTCTCCTCGGTCACTTTGCCGGATGACATCGAATTTCTCGTGGTCAATCCGCATGTGACGCATAGCCTTGTTGATTCACCGTACAACGAACGGCGCGAACGTTGCGAACAGGCCTCGGCCCAGCTGGCGGAATTGCTGCCGCATCCCGTTACGGCTTTGCGCGATGTTTCGCCAGAAGAATTTGACGCCAACCGCGCCCGGATTGCGGCGGGCGCCGCCAAACGTGCCGCCCACATCATCGGTGAAATCGACCGCGTTGAGCGAGGCGCTGAATTGATCAACGCAGGAAACGTCGAGGCCTTTGGACAGCTACTCTTCGAATCCCACCAAAGCTCGATTGAAAACTTTGAAAACTCCTGCCCGGAACTCGACGTTGTCGTCGCCGCAGCCCGAAAGGCCGGTGCGCCTGGCGCGCGCCTTTCAGGTGGTGGATTCGGCGGAAGCGCCATCGTGATGGTGCACAAACAGAATGCCAAAACCATCATGGAAAAAATGGAGGTGATCTGTCGCGAAAACGGACTGGCTCCGGAATTTCTAGACGTTATCCCTTCATCCGGTGCACACCTCATTAGCTAAGACCGCCGTTTTCCAAACTTTGGAACCGGCGAGGCCGGTTTTCAGAATATTTTCCGAACCTTGGAAAATTGATTAACGCCAACGGCGTTATCAATCGATCTCTTCGGTAATAATCGATGCCACGCGACCTGCGGGGCTTCCGTTGCCCAGCCGTTTTTCCAGAGCTTGGAAATTTTCAAGCATCGTCTTGCGTACCTGCGTCTCATTCATCAGCGGATCAATCGTCGCGGCCAACTCAATCGGCCGCATATGCTGCTGAATTCGCTCAGGCATAATCTCCCGACCGGAAACAATATTGGCAATACCTAGCCATGGGATGCGGATCAGTGCCTTGGCAAATAGATAGTTCAAAAAGCTGCCGCGATAGACCAGCACAGTCGGACAACACAACAGCGCGGCCTCGAGCGTCGCAGTTCCCGATGCGACAAAAGCGGCATCGGCCTGTTTAAGCACTTCACGCGCCCTGCCCGCCAGAATAGAAACATTGCGCGGCGCTTTATGCGCTTTCTGAAGAATGGCTTCTACCATTGCCGTGCGCCGATCCGGCACCGGAATCAAAAATGAGATGTCCGGGCGTGAATTTTCCATCAGTTGCGCCGCTTCGAGCAGGCGCGGAAGAATGTGGATGATTTCCTGTGTACGGCTTCCCGGTAACAGCGCGATTTTCTTGCTGCCGTTCCACGGTAACGTCTCCGGATTTTTTGTGCGGAAGTCGCGCAACTCGTCTACCATCGGATGGCCGACAAAATCGGCCTTAAGATCAACATCTTTGAAAACATCCACTTCAAACGGGAAAATCACCATCAACCGGTCGATGATTTCCGCCATCTTCGGAATACGTCCGCGATTCCACGCCCAGACCTGCGGACAGACATAATAAAGTACCTTGATGCCGCGTTTTTTCAATTCGCGCGCAAGGCGCAGATTGAAGCCTGGATAATCCACCAGCAACGCAGCATTCGGCTTGCGCCGATCGGCCTCGCTCAGCACTTCCTTGAGCGTGCGCTTAAAAAACGGATAGCGTTTGAAGACCTCAACAAATCCCATCACGTCCATTTCGCGCGTATCGTGAAGCAGCTCCATTCCTTCGGCACGAAGCCGGTCGCCGCCGATGCCCCATAACGTTAGGTCTGGTCGCTTCGCCTTGAGCGCACGGATCACGTCCCCCGCGTGCATGTCGCCGGAATCTTCACCCGCTATAACCAGAAGTGATTTCATAGACTAACTCTGCGCTTCAAGAACCGTAACAGCAAGACCCATGGCATCAGCCTGCGCGATGAGTTGGTCTTTATTCAACAGAATGGCCCCGCCCGCTTCAAGCGCCAGACAGGTGGCCCGGGCTTTTTTGAGCGAATGAAGGGTTCGGTTTCCAATGATTGGAATGTCAAAGCGCATGTCGTGTCCATCCTTGGGAACTTTAACAACGACCGCNNCGCGCCCGCCGAATTTTCCGCCGCGCCGGATTGTTTTGTCGGTTCCCTCAAAGGCTTCAACCGCAAGGATGATTCCTTCTTTTACAACGACGGTCTGACCGATATCCAGATGACTGGTGTCCTTGATAACGCGCCGGCCGATTTGAATATCGTTGAGCTCACGCGTGTCCGGCGCGCGAACGGTGAGCAAACCGGCAGAAGGCATATAGTCCTGCATAAACGAACTGGCCGGAAGCAGTTTAAGACCACAGTTTTCGATAGTCTGGGTGATGCCGCCCAGAACGGTATGCGCATTTTTGACTGGAAGGCTTTTGAGCAGATAGCGGAGTGTTTTATCCATCCCCGCACGGAAAATATGTTTCGGACGAATCTGACCGGCCATAACAGCGTGGTGAGCTCCACAGGTTTTAAGCACCTCCAGCATGGAACTCAGGCCGACATGCAACCAGACAACCTCGTCGGCAACCTGCGCGATATCACGCCGGGTTTCTCCTTTGAAGGCGATCGCAATAATCCGTTTGACTCCGCGCGCCCGCGCGGCGCGGGCGAGCAAGAACGGATAGTCGGCACTGCCCGCGATCAGAACCAGCGTTTCAGGGTTTTCATGCATCCATGCAAAATGGCAGAAGTTTCCAAACCTTGGAACTTTTTTTTCCAAGCTTTGGAAAAACTCTTAAAACGGAAGATCGCCCAGTCCGCTAGGATGCCGGGACGCTGCACCGAACGGCTGACGCGAGGTAGATGGAGGAACAATCGCCTGAAAGCGTGGATCGTTCCATAACGGACGAAAGCGCTGATCTTTGCGAATGACTGCCCGAATCGGCTCTCCGCCCTTCCCGACGGCGGTTCGGATCGTCTGCAGCGCCTGATCGGTTCGACCCAGCATTATGCGAACTGCGGCCAGTTCGATTTGAGCGCGAAGATCATCAGGCTTCGCCTCTAAATAACTGCGTAAAGCCTCATCCGCCAGATCGAGCTTTTTCATCTGCACAAGCAGTTGAGCCAGCTGAAGCTGTATCTCCGGCGGCAATCCCGCATGGAGCACGTTGTTAACGGGTTGGTGCAGCGAAACGGTGTCCCGCAGAGCGTTGTAAATTTGAATTAACTCAAATGCAGTGCCGATGTTGGTGGGTTTTCCATCATGCAGTGTGGCTTCGAGTTGCATTTTGCGCTGCATCATCGCCTGAAGCTGCTCAATCTGCCTGAGAAACGCGTGAGCACTTTCATTGTGTTCATCCTGTGCAACAAAATCTGAGATTACTTTGTGGGCATCGTCGAAGCGGTGTTCACTCATGTAGAGGTTCGCCAGCCGGAAAACGGCCTCGGGACTGAGTGGGTAAAGCTCGACGGCCTGTTTAAAGGCATATTCGGCTTCGGAGAGATTGTCGCGAGCTCCATAAAGTCCGGCAATGGCGCTACGCAGCTTGGAAAAGGTTTTACGGGCAACGATATCGCGAATGAATTTGGAATCACTAACCAGCCGGTTCACATACCAGTCCCAGAATTCATGATCGTTTTTGACCATTTCCGGGGTAATGGCGGTCGGCTCGTTGTTGATTTTCATGATGAGTCCGTGCGGCGTCAGATATGGATACATCCACGGAATAACGTAGCTCTCTTCCACATAGAATTCACGTTTACGGAGTTTCCCGTCCGGGCCGATCGGATCAAACGGAACCACGGCATTACCCGACTGACGGGTAGTTTCATCGGTTTTGAGTTCAGTGATGTACTGGTTGTGGTCGAAGATCTGTTTGCAGAGAATTCCGTTGATCTGCATCACCCCGCCGACACCCTGCACCTGAACCTTCCCTCCATCCATTTTGACATCGGCACCGGCATCGAGTTTTCCGCTTTGGATCGCTTGAACGTATTCCTGAAAGGCGTGATTGCTGTCGGTCTGCGACGGAATCCAAAGTTGATCGCCGTAGAGGTCACGGGTGACCGCCATGAAGGTGTTGTCAGCGAGCGCATTCTGGGTGATGAGATAAACGTCGGGCCGAACCTGCGGACAGTAAATCATATAGGTTGGTACAAAACGCCCCGGATCGGTCCCGCCGAAAAAGAGCGCATTGGTACCCATCGGCGGCGGGTAATTATTCTTCNNCGTTCCATACCTTTTCAAACTCAGCGTCTGAGATGCGCCGTTCAAACGGAAATGAACCTTTGTAATGAAGATCTTCCTTAATTCCATCGATTACCTGCAGCTCCCAGTTGCCGAACTGCCAGCCGAAGTCGTGTCCGTTCTGTTCGGAGCCGCCGACAACTTTGAGCTGTTTCGCGTTAAAATAATTTTTATGAATCAATGAAAACGGCAATAAAAAAACGAGCGCTGTTCCGATCCATTTGGTGAACGAATTGTTGCCGACGAGCGCCTCGAGCCAAGCCATCAGCAGAAGCAGACCGTAGCCGATCCAAATGGCATAAACCGCGTGCGACTGAATGTACTGAACCCGCGCAATGAACAGCGTTTGAATGTCGAGCTTCGGATTCTGTAGAATAATGAAAAGAAGCCCGACGCCGATGAAAGCGGCTACCGTTGTAAACAGCCAATCGCGGTTTTTGCGCCCGATACGCACAATAAAGGCAAATGGTAGAATTGCCAACAGGGCGACCGGGCCGAAGAACTGCGCACGCAGATCGCGCAGAAATGCACCGATCTGCTCGACAAACAGCGGTGAAAAAATATTGGTTAAGGTGACTTTTTCATACTGCCCGCGGGTAATCGCGTGCATGAAGCCTTCCCATGTGCGCGGATAGCCCCAGTTGATCGGCGGGNNTAAAACGACAGGCCAAGCAGCATCAGCAGATAGGTGGCGCAAACGGTTTTGCCGTTCGGTAGAAAGAGTCCCAGAACCGGAATCAGCAATGCGTACGCCGTCCAGAACCAGAACCCGATATGTGCCGGCCCGGTTGTCCAACACCAATTGGCATACGCGGGATCGTCCACCAAAACCTTGTTGAGGCCGATCATGAGAACATAAAAAATGCCTACGACGGCAAAGTCTCGAGCCAATCGAATATGACGGAGAAAAACGGCGAGAACAACGCCGGCACCCATAAAGAGAAGCGTTTGATGGTTGGTCAGGCCGAGGCCGAAGGTAAAGGCCAGCAGAAAGAGCGGCTTGGGATTGTCCGGCTCCATCATCTAGCGGTAAAGGAAGAGCAGCACGGCGCTCTGAAAAAGAATATTCAGCGCATAAACTTCCGCAATCACCGACTGCGACCACATCCCCTGACTGAAGGCCAGCAGCAGACCGCTTGAAACGCCGGCTGTCGCACAAAAGAGGCTCTCGGTTTTTTCGCCCAGCACATTCGTTTCCTTCTTCAGGCTGCGCAAAAAATCCATACCGGAACGACTGACCAGCAACGCCAAAACTCCGCAGGCGAGCGCACCGCAGAAGGCGGAACAAAAACCTACCCCCCACGCCGGGTTCGAATAGCCGTGATATGTTACGCCGTTANNCGATCAAAAATGTCAGCCCGAAAGCGATCCAATCGGCACGGCGGAAAAACGGTTTTGATTGCAAAGCAACGCCCTTTCGTAAAGGTTTTGAGAAGCAGAAATAAGCCCTTTTTGAACTGAAAGGTCAAGTTTACAGGCGAAGCAAACTCCTGTATGTTCGGCCGTATGGACAATGAAAAAACAACCGACCGCTTTGCCAGAGTTTACGGAAGCCCCGGACAAGGACCGCGCACCCTCGGCCCACTGCGTGTTTTCTGGCCGTTAATTCCCATCTGCCTTGCGGCGGGCTGGCTATTGCACGCCGCTGTGCCGGTTCCGCATCTCTCCACATCGCAGGCCGGAATTCTGTTTGTTCTGCTGGCCGTTCTTTTAGCACTCTT
>DINM01000149.1:0-2856 GCA_002423675.1 Verrucomicrobia bacterium UBA5540 | reverse complement strand
GCACAACGGTTGCGCAGCTTCCTGAAAGGCGCCGAAGGCGAAGAAACGGTCGCACGCCTTCTCTCGTTTCTACCGGCAAACCACACGGTGCTCAACGACCTGCAACTGGATGTTGGCGGCCCGGCATTCGATCACATTGTTGTGGCCCCGTCCGGAATTTTCGTGATCGAAACCAAAAACTGGAGTGGTGAAATTACATTTNNGGGTACGCATCTGCACCGAAACCGATCTTCACTCGCTGTTCGAAAATAACCTCGAGACACCCCTGCCTTCGGGAACCCTCGGCATGATCTGCAGTGAACTCGCCCGCTGTGCAGAGGACAGATAAGGAAACCGGTATGATCCATGCACTGATTCCGATTGCCGACGGCAATGAAGAAATGGAAATTGTCATCGTCGCCGACACTCTTCGCCGTGCCGGATGGCATGTTGTACTGGCCGGACTGCACGGAACCGAACCGATCACTGCCTCACGCAACATCAGACTGATTCCCGATGCCCGCTGGGAAGAGCTGGATCTGCTCTCCTTTGATCTCCTGATCCTGCCCGGCGGCGCCGGAGGAACAAAGGCTCTTTGCAACCACGATGGCGTACAGGAGACCCTTCGGATTTTTGATATTGAGGAAAAGTGGATCGCCGCCATCTGCGCCGGCCCGCTCGCGCTGCACAAAGCCGGGATACTCAAAGGCCGCGCCTTNNCCGCACCGACCGTTCAAACGAGCCGGTCGTTATCGACCGAAACCTCGTCACCAGTCAAGGCCCCGGAACTGCATTTGCCTTTGCACTCAAACTGATTGAACTGCTCGACGGCCCTGCCGCTGCGGAAAAAGTCCGCAGCGGATTAATCTACTGAGTATGAAAGCCGAAGACAAAGTCCGCATTCTGATCAACCCGAGCTCCGGCCTGGGCGGCGCGCTCGACGAAATTCGTGAAGCGCTGATTAAGCATTGGGATAAACCCAACGCGGATCTTGCCATTCAGTTCAGTCTGTCGAAGAAGGATGGACAGGCCAAAGCGCGCCGTGCCGTTGAAGAAGGAATCGGCAAGCTGCTGGTGGTCGGCGGCGACGGCATGGTCAACTCGATCGGAAGCGTACTGATTGACACCAACACCGCACTCGGCGTCATTCCGTCCGGAAGCGGCAACGGGTTCGCCCGGCATTTCGACACCCCGCTTGATCTTGCCAAAGCGACCGAAGCACTGGCCTCCGCAAACGTGCGCTCCATTGATGTCGGCTATGCCGATGAACACCCGTTTTTTGTCACCTGCTCACTGGCGTGGGATGCCGCACTAGTGAAAGAATTCGAAAAGTCTCCGATCCGAGGGGTTCTGCCCTATGTTTTTGCGGGCGTCTACAAATTTTTTGATTACAGGCCGCAACCGTTTTCCATCCTGCTCGACGATCAGGAAGAGATCATCATCGAAGACCCGCTGGTTTGCACCATCGCCAATCTCACCCAGTATGGCGGCGGCGCGCAGATTGCACCCGGTGCGAAAGCCGACGACGGGAAACTTCAGCTCGTCACTCTGCGCCAGCGCGATCTGCCGTGGATTCTTCCAATGCTTGGAAAAGCATTCAACGGAACTCTCGACGAACTGAAGGAAATCAAAACCCATTCATTTACAAGCCTAACGGTTCGTAGAAAAAAAGAGGGACCGATGCAGCTCGACGGCGAGCTGGTCACGGCCCCGGCGGAAGTAAAAGTCCGCGTGCGTCCGCGCGCGCTAAAGGTTCTGGTTCCTTAGGCGTCGTGCTTGTAGAGATGCACGTCGCGCTGAGGAAAAGGAATGCAAAGCCCTTCGGCTTCAATCCGTTTCTTGATCGCCTCGTTTAGCGCAAAAAATACATCCCAGTAATCGGAAACTTTCACCCACGGGCGCACGGCGAGATCGATACTGCTGTCCGACATGGAGGAAACGCCAACAAACGGAGCCGGATTCTTCAACACGCGCGGATCTTTCGTAATTTCATCCATTAACGCCGATTTGGCGGTGTCAATGCTGTCGCCATAGCTGATACTCGCGGTCAGATCGAGACGGCGGGTTCCTTCAGCGGAATAGTTGATGATGTTATCGCCCATCATTTTTGAGTTCGGCACAATCACTCGCTTATTGTCGAGTGTCGTCAGCGTCGTCGTGAAAATATGAATCGTTTTCACCACACCCGCCGTGCCGCCGCCTTCAACGTAATCGCCCGCTTTAAACGGACGGAAAATGATGATCAGCACACCGGATGCAAAGTTAGCCAGCGATCCCTGCAGAGCCAGACCGACTGCCAGACCGGCGGCACCAAGAACGGCAATAAACGAGGTGGTTTGCACGCCGATCTGACCGAGCGCCGCGAGAACAACGAAAACCATTAGACCGGCATGAGCCAGACTGCATGTAAAGCTGACCACCGCGTGATCGACCTTGGCGCGCTCCATCATATTCTGAAGAACCTTGATGAGCATTTTTGCCACCCAGCGCCCGACCACAAAAATCAGGACTGCTGCAATAATTTTAAGCCCAANNGGAAACTTTTGGAAACTAATTGAGCGTTGCGATGCGCGCGAGGCCCTTGAGCGTCAGATTCGGATCGACCGGGATAGAAGGTTCCAAACCTTGGAAAACCCATTGGGCAAAGCCGCCGGTCGCGCAAACTTTGGTACCCCGCCCCAACTCTTTTTTAAGTTGAGAGAGAATTTCTTTGACCATGCCGAGATAACCAAAGTGCGCGCCGATGCGCATGGCTTCTTTGGTACTTTTACCGACAACATGCGTGGTTTTCATCGGCTTGATATGCGGTAGCAGCGCGGTTTTTTCAGCAAGATAGTCGAACATCAGCGGCAGGCCGGGACAGATAATTCCGCCAAC
>DINM01000048.1:4008-4276 GCA_002423675.1 Verrucomicrobia bacterium UBA5540 | reverse complement strand
TCGATCTGCCGGATGAACCAGCTCTGCATCTCATGCATGTCCTTCAAGCCCCGCTCTTGACGCAGCTGCTGGATGCGGGCACTGGCCTCCCACTGGTCTTTGACTGCCTCATCGCCACCGATATGGATGAAGGTCGACGGGAAAAGATCTAAGACTTCTGTCAGCACATCTTTACAAAATTGAACGGTGGACTCTTCAGGATTAAGAATATTTTTACAGATACCCCACTCCCTCATCACTACAAGTTTATTGGTGGTGCAACCGAGTT
>DINM01000048.1:0-3998 GCA_002423675.1 Verrucomicrobia bacterium UBA5540 | reverse complement strand
ATATCGATTTCCGGCACAACGGTAATATGACGGGCGGCGGCATAAGCTACCACCTCCCGGATGTCATCCTGCGTATAGAATCCGCCGTGCCGCTTCCCATCGTACTTTGCCGGCATGTCTCCCCGATGTCCCACGAAAGTTTCGTCGCGCCAGGCACCGATTTCGGTCAGCTTCGGGTATTTTTTGATTTCAATCCGCCAACCCTGATCATCGGTCAGATGCCAGTGAAATGTATTAAACTTCAGAGAAGCCATGGTATCGATAAACCGTAATACGTCTTCTTTGGGCATAAAATGTCGGCTGACATCCAGCATAAGCCCCCTCCATTTAAATCGCGGAACATCACGGATTTCAACCGCTGGCAGAATCCATGGCACTTCCTGTTTTTCCGCACTGTAGATCTCCGGCGGAAGCAGCTGGCGGAGAGTTTGCGCTNNGTAAAACAGGCCGGAAGAAGCCGGCGCACAGATCGTGATGCCCTCCGCCACCTTTAACGTATACCCTTCACTGCCCAGCGCATCATCTTTCTGCGTTCTAAAAAGGATCGTTCCCTTTGTGCCCGCACGAACCGGCAGTGAAAACCCGGTTGCAGGACGCAGTTCAGCCGCCAACATCTCGGCCGGCTGTTTGGCCGTCTCATCGGCATAGACAATCGATGCGTCCGCTGGCAGCTCAAACGTCCCCCGGGTCTCTTTCAGCTCAACCGGCGGCGGAATCAGTAATGGAGCGGCGAATACCGAAGAAACCGTCATCAACCCGGTAATCATTATTTTTTTCATGATCTTTATCCTTTATTTGATTCGTGTGTGTGCAGTTTCCCCCATACCGAAAATAGAAACACGGCGGAACCGGCCGCAACAGCGCCAAGAATACTGCCGCGCAGAACCGCTCCGTAGACAAAACTGCCGATCGAGAACAACGAGCAGTAAACGAAAAGGCATCCGATGAAGACACAGAGAATTTCCAACGGAACCTCCCAGGCCTTGCCGTGCTCCTCTCCGTCAATAACGTCGCCTTCGGCAACCGCCCGCTCAATCAGCTTTTTCCAGCCCGGTCCGCCCGGCTGGCATTTACGGTAAAAGGCGCGCAGGGTAGCTTCCGGCTCGGGGCGGGTGATCAGTGTCCCGACGATCCATGCAATCGTTGTTCCCAGCACCGCGATTAGAAATTTGACACTATTACCGCTCAGCATGAAGCTGTCCGTCACCTGTATGTTCAGCAGCGCTTCGCGGGATCCGTTAAAGCCAAAAGTAAGTACACCGGCCACCACCGTGGTGAAAACCATCGCAAAGATTTCACTGTAGGCATTGATGCGCCACCAGAACCAACGCAGCAGGTAGATGGCCCCGGATCCCGCTCCGGAAAGCAGCAACAGGTTGAATGCCTGCGTTGCATCGGTAAGCAGCAGGGCCAGCCCGCCAGCCAGAATCATCAGTGCAACCGTGCAAATACGACCCATGCGAACCATCTCTTTTTCGGTGGCCTCTTTTTTGATAAAACGTTTGTAGAAGTCGTTTACCGCATAGGAAGAACCCCAGTTCAGAAGGGTTCCAATCGTGGACATGTAGGCGGCGATGATGGAGGCCACCACCAGGCCTAAGAGGCCGGGGCCAAGCTTAGATACCATGGCGGGATAAGCGATATCGTTGCCGATAATGCTCCGATCCACATGGGAGAACGCGGTGTGAATGTCAGACACCTGTGGATAGACCACCAGCGATGCGAGAGCAACAATGATCCACGGCCAGGGACGTAGCGCATAGTGAGCGAAGTTGAAGAAAAGCGTCGCTCCGACCGCATTTTTTTCATCTTTGGCCGCTAGCATGCGCTGAGCAATAAACCCGCCGCCGCCCGGCTCCGCCCCCGGATACCATGCGGCCCACCACTGCACCGCCAGCGGCATCAGCAGAAGCGGAACCCACTGGTTCGGATCATTAAAGTCCGGAAATATACTCAGTTTTCCGGCTACGTTTGCATGACTCAGCAGTTCCGGCAGGCCGAAGTGGCTCGCGCTGTCCGCCACACCGGCCTTGACAGCCGCAATGCCCGCCTCTTTGACCGAATGCATCGCAACCACAACCGCTCCGAACATGGCAATCGAATACTGGAAAAAATCGGCCCAGATACAGCCCTTGATCCCCCCCAGAGTCGCGTAGATCACCACCCCGATCGAGCCAAAGAAGACACACTCGAGCTTGCTCAAACCAAACAACAGCTGCCCGTATTTGATGATCGCCAATGTCACCGCGCCCATGATCAGCACATTAAAAAAGACCCCGAGATAAACGGCCCGGAACCCTCGTAAAAAGGAGGCGGGCTTTCCACTGTAGCGCAGTTCATAGAATCCCAGATCAGTCATCACCCCGGAACGCCGCCACAGCTTGGCATAGATAAACACGGTGACCATCCCGGTGATCAGGANNAGGCCCACCAGTACCAATTTTTTGCCACGCCGCCGTCGCGCACCAGTCCGCAGACCAGGTTCGGCGTGTCAGCCGAAAAAGTACAAGCCACCATGGACACTCCCAGCAGCCACCACGGCATACCGCGGCCGCCCAAAAAAAAGTCCGCCGAGCTTTTGCCAGCCTGACGCGACTGCCAGACACCGATCCCGATCACAACGACAAAGAACACGGCGATAATCGACCAGTCCAAAACGGTCATGCTCACCCCGACGGCATGTTGAACAACATTCATAAAATTCCTTTTTTAACGTTTGCCTCATCCGTTTCTCAGCTCAAAAGGCCGGTTCAGGCATCATTTGTACGGCCATTCGTAAATAGCATGCATCACGAAAGGTTAAAAGTTATGACAAAAACCCATGCGGCGTCGATAAAAACCTTTAACAATTGATATCTTCACCACATGATTTAATCAGATCACAGTAAAATAGCCCCGAAAGAGCTGTTGATCTAGGGAGCCGTAGCAAAAATTTATAAGAGTCTTGCTGCAAACGATCTGAATAACTGACCATCCTACTCCGTTCGCCTCCTATATGCTGAACTTCAGGGTGGTTATGTATATTCTCCATAAAATAGAGCACAAAGGCCGAACGCTAGGAGATCAGACGGTTTCCATTCTTCCAAGTGGATGTGTCGCTCTTCATCGAGTAGGCGCCCGTCACTGCGGCCCGCGGCGGAGCCACACCGGCAAAATCATCCGTAGATAAAAAATCCTCTGCAAAAAAGAATTTTCTTTTCTGCAGAGGACTGCCTATCTATTGAACTCGATACATGCTCTCCACATCCTCGGAACCGATGGTGCGTCTGAAAATCCGAACGTCATCAATTTCCCCGTCCCAGTAAGCGACCCCATTGACACTTCTGCCGATCTCAAGTGGCCAGCTGTTCTGGATATTGTCTCCGTCAAAAGCGCTTATATCCACATGATCCTTATACTGACCATTTAGATAAAGTTCCATGAACCCGTCACGGTTCATGCTCACAACTAGATGATTCCACTGACCAACACCCGAATGGGTTATCGTTTTGATAATGCGTGTAGTGCCGTTTCCGATGGCTACAGCAATACTGGTATCCGATCCATAAATTGCATATCCAGAATAACTGTCGCCGTGCGCACCTTTTGAAAGAATTCTTAAATTCCCAGCCGCATTTGAATGCCGCAAAAACCAAACCGAAATCGTCATATCATTGGTACCCATATCCAGATTATTATGATCCGGCACACTGATATAGCTGCTGGAACCATTGAACTCCAGGCAATTGCCGATCCGCCCGGTCGTCTGTACCGGCAGTGAGTTGCCCAGCAGGGTTCCGTCGTGGCCATTTAACGTCGAATCATAGGCTGTGTACCCACTGGTTTCATCAAACGTCCAGTATACTTCAGGAACAACGGCCACTTCCGGAACAAACTTTACCGCGTCAACACGGAAAGAATGGCTATCAACATACTTCGGAGTGCCGGCAATTGCCTTTACGTATCCTGAAGAACCGGCATCAAAATAACAGGTTCCCAGTTTTTCCCAGTAAGAGGAA
>DINM01000080.1:7911-24456 GCA_002423675.1 Verrucomicrobia bacterium UBA5540 | reverse complement strand
TTGGAAATGGCCCATTCTTTCATCGCTTCGGCAACTTCATCGGCGATTTTCGCGTCGAGGGTTTTGCCGGTCTTGATGGTTGCGTCGAGTGATTTAACCGTTTTTTCGGATAGATGCTCGCGCATCACCCGCATGCTGAATACATTTTCGCCAAACAGTTCGGTCGGATTAGCCATTTTTTTCTCCTTAACTATTAAGTTCAACTGTGAACAAAAAAATTTATCATGATTCCCCTGCTACAAATAGAGCAAAAGAACCTCCATTAGTAAGCAATAATTATACCTCTAAAATAAACCTGATTTACCTCGCATCCTCAAAACACTGACTATCAATAATTTAAGATTTTTTACTCCCCGTATTCTTTTTAGACATCATTACAATAATAACAAAAATGAAATACTAACGGATTAAAAAATACAATTATGTATAAACTAGTCTTTGCCGACTTGTTCTAGAGTGCGAAGCCGCTTGTCGAGCGCGGCAATGCGTTCTTTCATTTTCGGAAGAAGCATGATGCCGGCATGCATCCGTTTCATGCGGTCAACCGGCATGGCCGGTGCCCCCAGAACATGCACTCCGTCCGGAATATCCTTGGTTACCCCGGAGTTCGGCCCGACGATAACCCCAGCGCCTATTTTCAGATGCCCGGCAATTCCAGCCTGCCCGGCCAGAATGGCATTTCCACCGATTGAGGTGCTGCCGGCAATCCCGACCTGCGCAACGATAACCGCATGATCTCCAATGATAACGTTGTGGGCAATCTGAACGAGATTGTCGATTTTTACACCATTGCCAATTTTGGTTTTTCCAAAGCGGGCTCTATCAATCGTTGTGTTGGCTCCGATTTCAACATCGTCGCCAATTTCGACGGTTCCGATCTGAGGAATTTTGGTGCGAACACCGTTTCCATCAACCGAATAGCCGAATCCATCGCTTCCAACCACCGTACCGTTATGCAAAATGGATCGACTGCCGATTTTCACAAATTCCCGCAAAGAGACCTGCGCATAAAGCAGGCAGTCTGTTCCGACTTCACTGCCGTATCCAACATAGCAACCGGCCATCAGAACTGTTCCGGAACCGATCTTCGCTCTAGACTCAATTACGCACAGCGGGCCGATACTCACACCCTCCCCCAGTTCGGCATCAGACGCAACCACGGCCGACGGATGCACTCCGGACACGGGACGAGGAGCCGGGGTATAAAAAAGAGAAGCGGCTTGCGCGAAGGCCGCATCCGGATTTTTTACGCGAATGAGCGCCGCCGAACAATCTGCGGACCAGTTTTCCTTCACGATGACCGCCGCGGCCTTCGTCAACGCGGCTTCCGCTGCATAACGCGGGTTTGCGATAAATGAAATCTCGGCCGGGCCGGCGTCGCGAATTCCCGCAACTCCACGAATGTCTATCGATCCATCGCCGGAAAGAATTCCGCCGATCTGAGATGCTATTTCAGAAAGTTTCATGACTTGCCACTATCCTCCGAAACCGAATTTGTTGTCGTTTCCTTATCCTCAAACAGTTGCCCTTCGTTGAGAACATCCGGTCGCTGACTGTTGAGCTTGGTCAGAATAGCATCGGTGATCTCCACATCGGAACGAGTGTAAATAAAAACTCCGATTGCGGCGCGGCGCGAGGAATTATCAATTACTGACATAAATCCTTCCTGCTTGGCGTACTCAATGACGGTCTGGCGGATCTCGTCCATGATAGTCTGGCTCATCCGGGAGACCTGCACCTGAAGCTGCTGCTGACGGCNNTTGTGAAATCCTCGATTTCTTTTTGTTTAGCACGGAGATCCAGCAACCGCTGTTCATACTGGATACGCTTGCTGTCACGAATTTCATCGGAAAGCGTCGTGTCGCGGGCTTCTTTTTTCAGTGCGTCCACTTCATCGTTGATGGTGTTCATCTCGTCCACCATCACCTTGCGTTCGGCTTCGATATCCTGCTGCTGGACTTCCACTTTAGATTTGGCCAGTTGTGTTTTATAAAAATTGTTAAATACCCTTTCAAGATCAACGAAAACAATTTGGTCTNNGATCCCGCCAATAGCAGGACGACAGCAACTGGCATTAAAATTCTTTTCATATCATCTCCTTGCGTCTTTGATCAGAACGAGTAACCCAGCAGAAAGCTGAAGCGTCCGCCGGCTCCTGTATTGTTTTTGTCAACAATCTGCGGAATGGCGTAATCCAGTCGAAGCGGAAACATCGGCAGATCGATACGTACGCCAATACCGTAGCTGGAATCAATATTCGCGGTAGAGAAGTCCAATGACTTCTCCGAGACTGCGCCGATATCATAAAATGCGGCTCCGCGAATTTTGCTCCAGAGCGGAACGGTTTATTCGGCGGTCCCATACCAGCTGCTAAGACCGCCGATCGGTTCAGTGGATCCCGGATCGCTGGAACGCGGGCTTACATCGCGATAGGCAAAACCACGAATGGAGCGCGGGCCGCCGAGAAAGAGTTTGTCATAAATCGGAACTCCCCCGCTGCCGAAACTGTCAATCGTGCGAATTTCACCTTTTAAGTTGAAGACGTGATCATTCAGAACCGGCCAGAACTGCGACGTTTTGGCTTCCAGCATGTAGGTCTCTTCATCGCCGATCAGACCGGACACCTCGATACCGGCCGAACTGTAATTGCCGCGCGTCGGAATATAAAATTGATCGCGCGTATCCCGCGAAATACTAACACCGACGGTTGATTTGATGAGAGAACCCTCATCCTTCCTGATCTCAGACGGAGCGTTGGTGTCCACGTTGGCAACGGTAAACTGTTCGAGAGAATAGCTGATCGTTCCGCGGGTAAACGGATCGAGAATGGGTTTTGTAAGAGAAACTTTGCTGCCCAGAGTTTCCAGGTCGAAATAATCGCTGTAATACGTGGCCGTACGATAATATCCGTCCACACCGAGCGCAAGCTTACGATCCCGAAACCAGGGTTCAACAAAGGAAACTTCAAGGTCGCTGCGCTGCGTTCCGGCCTGTACACGGATTTTCATTTTCTGACCATCGCCGATCGGCGGCCAGCGTTTGATATCAAAGTTTCCGTGCGAGAGTTCCGCAAAGCCTACGAGGCTGTCTACGCTGGAGAAGCCTGCGCCCACCAGAAAACTTCCCATGGCTTTTTCTTTTACCTTAAAAGCCAGATCGAAGGTGTTTGTTCCTTTTGCAGGCACATATGAACTGCTCACGGTCGAAAAATAACCTAGATTTTTCAGGCGGCTCTCGCTGGTTTCCACCTTCTGCTGATTGAAAAGTTCACCAGGATAAACAGCCAGCTCTCGACGTATGACCTCATCCCGGGTTTTTTCGTTACCGCGAATATCAATCTCATTAATATTGGCCAACTCGCCCTCATGCACGCTGAACGTAATGGAGGACGTCGCGGTATTCGTGTCGCTGACGATCACTGGACGAACGTCATTGCGGATATATCCGCGATTACCGTAGTAGCGATTCACCGCAGCGGCGGCATCATTGATTGCCGAAAGCGACGCTACGGCACCGGACTGCAATTTGACCTGTTTCCGGAGTTCGTCAGAGGTGTACAGCTGGTTGCCGTCAAAACCGATGGTGCCGATCTGATATTTTACGCCTTCGTGAATATGATACACCAGCTCCAGCTTGCCATGGCCCAGAGATTTCAAGTCCGGCCCGGCGACTTTCACATCTAGAAATCCGCGATCCTGATAAAATTTACGAAGTGCCGCCAGATCGGCTTCTTTCATTTCTGGCTTATAGGCGCCGAACCAGGGAGTGATCCACCAGGTTGTTTTCTGCTGAATAACTTTCTGCAGATCCTGAGACTCATACCGCGCGGTCTTTCTTTTGGATGGAAAAATGTCAGGAACCAGTCGGCTCCAGAAGCTGTCGCCCGACAGCTGGTCGCCTTCAAAAAGAATCCGCTTGACGCGCAGTTTTTCTCCTTCATGAACGGTCAGATGCAGATCGGCTGCGCCGGTTTTTTCTTCCGGCGTCAGCTCCCAGGTGACGGTTGCATCGGGATATTTGTTTTTCCGGCAATAGGCTTCGATGTTGCGGACTTTTTCACCGACCAGTGCTTCATCCACATAGTCGCCCAGTGTTAAGCCAAGTTCGTTGTTAATTTTGCGATTCCCGATTCCTTCTGCGCCGGTAATATCGATCTTGCGCAAGCGCAACCGGCTGGAAACTTTATACACCAGCGTGAACTGATCACCATCCTGCTCAATCAACGCGCGAACATAGGCAAAGCGCCCGGAACGGCGCAGATTATCCACATCGCGAGCAACGGCGGCATTCAACNNCTTTGGATTTCCTGCCCTGCACGTAGCGAGGTGTAGGCGCGTACGAAGGAATCGTCCAGTGCGGTGTTCTCGATGTTTTCAATGCGAACATCGTGCAGCACCAAAGCGGAGAGACCGGACGCCGCCAGTCCGATGGTCAGCAACAGCCCGCAGAAAAGTTTGTTCTTTTTATTCATCATATGTTTACTCCGCGGTCTCATCCAGTCCGTGCCTTGTATCCCGGTCCTCGAACCGCGTAATCTCTCTGAAGAAATTCAGCTTCACCTCAGCGGTCGGCCCGTTGCGGTGCTTGGCAATATCAACGACCGCCAGAGTATCTTCTCCGGAACCAGCTTCCAGCTCTTTGTTATAATAAGACGGTCGTTGAAGTAATAAGACAACGTCAGCATCCTGCTCAATGGCCCCGGAGTCGCGCAAGTCGGAAAGGCGGGGTTTGTTTCCTTCACGTCCGCCCTGCTCGGGCGCACGGCTGAGCTGGCTCAAAACGAGGACAGGAAGCTTGAGTTCCTTGGCCATGGCTTTAATGCTGTTTGAGATGGAAGCGGTTTCCTGCTGGCGGCCGTCACGCGCGCGACGCTTGTCGTGTAGCAGCTGCAGATAGTCGATTACTATCAGTTCGATACCGTAAATGCGTTTCATCCGGCGGGCACGGGCGCGCAAATCCATTACGTCAAGACCGGCGGAGTCGTCGACAATGATGGAGGCCTTACCGAGCTGATCGGCAGCAGACGAAAGCCGGGATCGGTCGGCTTCGGAGAAAAAGTCCTTCCAGGCCGGCACGCCGGCTTTACTGTAAAGCATACGGCGGACAAGCTGTTCCTGAGACATTTCCAGACTGAAGACTCCGACGGCGTGTTTTTTTCCGACGCCGCGCCCCAGCGCGGCGTGCTCCGCAATATTCATGGCAAGCGAGGTTTTCCCCATGGAGGGACGAGCCGCCAGAACAATCATATCCGTATTGTGAAGTCCGCGCAGCTGTTTATCGAGGTCCGCAAAGCCGGTCGGCACACCGCTGTCGAGAATATTGCCGTCAATGATCTGTCCGGCGGTTTTATACACCACCTTCTGCCAGTCTTCTGCAGACGCCGTTTTTGTGTCGCTCAGTTCGAAGAAGGCTTCTTCGGTCCGACTGAGGAGCTCTTCGGCCTCTTCATCGGGGCTGTAGCAACTGTCAATGGTTTCAGCTGCCTGCGTAATGATGCGCCGCAACAGATGTTTCTGCTGGATGATATCAATATAGAATTCGGCATGTGCGGCGGTCGGCGTGCTGTCGATCAGGCTTTCGAGAAATGCATAGCCGCCGACCTGCTCGAGCCGTCCGGCGGTTTTGAGAGCCTCTCCAGTCGTCAACAGATCGATGGCGCGCGCCGACTGATACATTTCCATCAACTGCTCGTAAAGCAACCGATGAGAGGGAATATGAAAGGAATCGGCCGAGACCGACTTCATGGAGCAGAGTTCAATGACCCGAGTCGATTCAATCAGAGCGGAGCCGAGAACACCTCGTTCGGCCTCCTCACTACAGGGCGGAAGACGACGCCCGCTCTGATCGACTAAACTCATTCTTCAACGATCCATACCTTCAGCACAGCGTTGACTTCCGGGTGGAGAACCACAGTGACATCAAAAACGCCCAGTTCATGCAGCGGAGCATCGAGTTTGACCTGACCGCGTTCCAGCGTGATGTTCTGTTCAGCCATTTTTTCGATAATCTGCGCGGCCGTAACCGATCCAAACAGTTTATTATTTTCGGAGGTCTTCACTGCAATCGTGCATGAGAGGCCTTCAAACTTCTTCGCCAGCTCTTCAGACGCTGATTTTTCTTTACGCATCAGCTCAAGGCGTTCAATGCGTTTTTTCTCAATCTGGCGTTTCTTGCCGTCGGTAACAACCGAGGCAATGCCCCTTGGAAAAAGATAATTCCGCGCATAACCTTCGGCTACACGAACCACATCGCCTTCGATACCGAGTCCGGGCACCGCATCCATCAATAAAACTTCTACAGCCATTTCTGATTCTCCTCTGTTTGCGCTTTAGCGCAAAAGTCCCATTACGCGCGCCTGGCGGATTGCCCGCTTGACCTGACGCTGCTGTTTGGATGACACACCGGTATAACGGCGCGAAAGAATTTTGCCGCGTTCGGTCATGAATTTACGGAGAAGCTCCGCATCCTTGTAATCAATTTCGGTCACGCCTTCCAGAAGTCGGCCGCCTTTTTCCTCTTTTTCGTATGCCATGATCTATTTAATCCTTTCCTTATCAAAACGGAATGTCATCTTCGTCTCCAGCCGGTGTTTCTTCATCATTCGGCGGTATGCTGGACGTATCAGCAACATCTGCACCGCGTTTAGGTGCACCGAGGAACTGAACCCGATCCGCACGCACTCTCAATTTACTGCGCTTTTCTCCCTGCTGATTAGCCCACTGATCGAGTTTTAAGCGTCCTTCAACAAAAACGGGCGATCCTTTATAAAGGTATTCCGCACAAGTTTCCGCCTGACGGGCCCACACTTCCACATCCACAAAGACCGTACTTTCAACAGTTTCACCGGCTTTGTTTTTGTAGTTTTCGTTGACGGCCAAACCGAGATCTCCCACAGCCGTTCCCGAGGGCGTATAACGCACTTCCGGGTCGCGGGTCAGGTTGCCCATCAGGAACACTCGATTCAGGGTCGACATGCTTACGCCTCCTGAGCTGCGACGGCCTCGTCCTTCTGCATAAATTGCGAACGGAACACGTTGGTGGACAGTTTGAGGCGGTGTTTGAACGCATCAATCTGTCCGCCGTCGAGACGGAACATAATCACCACGTAAATGCCGCCTTTTTTCTTTTTCATCGGACGCGCAAACGAGCGCTTACCCAGACGGGTCGAGCTTTCCAGAACGCCATCCAGTTTTTCAAGCTCGACCTTTACGGCTTCCAAAGCCTGATCCAGCTGAACGTCATCCAATATTTCGGGGAAAATAAACAGCCCCTCGTACAGTGTCTTCAATTTCTCTCTCCTTGTCCTATCCTCTGTTAAAGCAGTTCATGGCCTGCTCAATCCCTGCAGTGCAGACTTGCTCCACCGCATCCGCAGCACGGCGGACCACATTCTCCAAATTCTGCGTCTCGGCCTCCGAAAACGATCCGAGGACGTGATTTGAGAGCGACACACTATCAGGTTTCGGGCCGATGCCAATCCGAATCCTGCCGAAAGCGCCGCTTCCCAGCACATTCATTACCGACTGCACTCCGTTGTGCCCACCCGCCGAGCCCTGAGCCCGAATCCGCAGCTGACCCCAACCCAATGCCACATCATCAAATATCACCAGCAAATCATCTGTTTTCCCATGCGCCTTGCGAAGCGCTGATCCAACCGCCAAACCGCTCCGGTTCATAAACGTCTGCGGTTTCACCAACCGCACCTTTTCCTGCCCGATCACGCCGTTGGCCGTTTGGGCCGGAACCCACCAGTTCCGGCGAAACGCACCGCCCGAGCGACGAACAAGCTCATCCAGCACAAGAAACCCGATATTATGACGGGTCATTTCGTACCCCCGCCCGGGATTTCCCAGCCCGACAATCACCTTCACTCAGACATTCTCCATCATCCGCAAATTACTCAGCTGAATCTTCTTCTTTCTTCTCGCTCAGAACTTCCGGTTCGCCCGATTCGGCGGAACCTTCTTCAGCATCCGTTTCTTCCACAACCTTCGGCAGCGAAATCGATGCCACACCGACATCCGCATCAATCAGAATCGTGATTTTGGACGCATCAACCGGAATATCTTTAACGGTCAGAATATCGCCCAGCTTCATCGCGCTGACATCTACCTCAATCGTCTCGGGGATATCCGCCGGGAAGCAGGAGATTTCGAGCGAATGGACAAGATGATCCAGTACACCGCCCTGATTTTTCACCCCTTCGGCTTCGCCGATGAGTTCAACCGGAACTTCCACATGCAGTTTTTTGTTCATGGCCACTTCCTGAAGGTCAACATGCACTACGCCTCCGGAAATCGCATCGTGCTGCACTTCTTTCAGAAGCACCGACTCTTCTTTACCCCCTTCGATTTGGATTTGGATCATCACGTGTTCACTCGTGTGATGGTGCAGGATCTGTTCGAACTCATGCTTCGGCAGTGAAACGGACCGTGCCCCAGCTCCGTCACTGTAAATCACGCCCGGCACCCAGCCGTCTCGGCGCAACCGGCGCGCATTGGCGGAACCTGTAACTTCTCTGCTCTTCACTGTAATTTTTGCGTCCATAGTTCTTGTCTCCTCAAGTTATTTTGAAAAGTGATGTCACCGAATTATTATCATGGATGCGGCGGATTGCTTCGGCCAGCAGTTCTGCCACGGAAAGAACTTTTACTTTAGCGCCGACGTCACAGCGGGCGGGAACACTGTCTGTTGTCACCAACTCGATAATCGGCGAAGCATTCAGGCGTTCGACGCCTTTGCAATTCAACAGAGAGTGACTCACCATCGCGCGGATAGAGGCCGCGCCGGCTTTTTCCAGAAGCTCTGCGGCGGCAGTCAGTGTGCCGGCGGTAGACGTCATGTCGTCCACCAGAACCGCATTACAGCCCTTCACATCGCCCACTAGATGGGTTGCCGAAACGTGTTCGGCGCTTTTGCGCTCCTTGCCGACCACGGCCACGCCCGCACCGAGCATATCGGCATAGGTCGCCGCCAGCTTCATTCCGCCGGTATCGGGGGCCACAACGACCAGATTGTCCAGTTTATGTTCGCGCAGATGTTTCACAAACACCGGTGCGGCATAGAGATGATCAACGGGGATATCAAAAAAGCCCTGAATCTGCTGGGCATGTAGATCCATCGTTAAAAGACGGTTCGTACCGGCCGCCACCAGCAGATTGGCCACCAGCTTGGCGGTAATCGGAACGCGCGGCTGGTCTTTGCGATCCTGCCGGGCATAGCCGTAAAACGGAAGAACCGCCGTTATGCGCTTCGCGGAGGCCCGCTTGGCGGCATCAATCATAATCAGCAGCTCCATGATCGTTTCATTCGGAGGATAAGAGGTCGGCTGAATAATAAATACATCCCGTCCACGGACATTCTCGGCAATCTTCACAAAGATTTCGCCGTCCGGAAACCGGCTGATCTCTACAGCACAAAGCTTCTCGCCGGCTTTCGCCGTGATTCGCTCAGCCAAATCCCGATGAGCTGTTCNNTCCTCTTTATACTGTGTTTTTTGACCGGGCGATCCGCCCCGGTGGATTTGCCCGACCAGGGCTCGAACCTGGACGCCAAGAATCAAAATCTTGTGTGCTACCATTACACTATCGGGCAGCCATTGAATGCCAAAAAAAACACCTCTCTCCCTCGAGAGAAGCGTGGAACCATAAAAAGACCCCCTATCGTTGTCAAATTAAAACGGGAATGAGAAAATTCGGCTGGTCTGAAGCGGATTTCCTGACACCTAGTCTCTCTTTTTTAGTGCATTTACAAACACTTCGAATATCCTCCCCCTGTGATTAAATACGGCTTTGTCTTAATAACCCTGTTATGCGCAACACATAACAGTTTCGCACAGAGTGAAAACTCCTATTTCGACTATAACACGCTACGAAACAGAGCACAGACTCTGGCGGCTGCCCCGTATCAACCTTCAGACAAAACCCTCCCTCGTGCATTGCGACATTTCACTTACGACGATATGCGCAACATCCGCTTCGATCCAAAATCCGCCATCTGGCGCCGAGACCGGCTCCCCTTCCAGCTCCAGTTTCTGCATCGCGGCGGACCGCAAAATGGACGTATTACTGTCAATACCCTTGAAGATGGCCGCGCCGACCTGATCCCGTTTTCAAAGGATTTATTCAACTACTCGCAGGTCAAAATCAACGGACGCCTCCCCGACAACCTCGGCTTTAATGGATTCCGCATCCACTGCCCGCTTAACTCCATGGAATATCTCGACGAAGTCATCGTTTTTCAGGGGGCATCTTATTTCCGGGTATTGGGCAAAGGCCTCCACTACGGCCTTTCCGCCCGCGGACTCGCCATTAATGTGGTCGGCAAAACACCGGAAGAATTTCCGGAGTTCACCGAATTCTGGATCAAAAAGCCCGACAACCGGGCTGTCAGTATTAAAATTTATGCCTTGCTGAACAGTCCCAGTTTGTCGGGAGCCTATGAGATGCTCCTCACGCCGGGTGTAGATACGGTCATGGATATCAAAGCGACTCTTTTTGCCCGAAAGCCGGTCGAAGGCCTCGGTCTGGCTCCGCTCACCAGCATGTTCTGGTTCGGAGAAAACTCCACCTCCCGGCACGGGGATTTCCGCCCCGAAGTACACGACTCC
The DNA here is from genome assembly GCA_002423675.1 of Verrucomicrobia bacterium UBA5540. Lineage (GTDB taxonomy): Bacteria > Verrucomicrobiota > Kiritimatiellia > Kiritimatiellales > Tichowtungiaceae > Tichowtungia. The sequence goes on along the minus strand of DINM01000080.1, from coordinate 13,847 downwards.
GACGGACTGCTCATTCACACCGGTGCCGATGAGTGGCTCTGGCGCCCGCTCTCCAACGAAGGCCGCATCAAAGTCTCCTGCTTTACCGGCGAAAACCCGCGCGGGTTCGGTCTGCTCCAACGCAACCGTGACTATTCCAACTACGAAGACCTCGAAACGTTTTACCAGAGTCGCCCCAGCGCGTGGGTTGAACCCGGCCCGGACTGGGGTCGCGGAGAAATTCGACTGGTCGAACTTCCAACCAATACCGAATACGCCGATAATATCGTCGCCTTCTGGATGCCCGCCGAACCGCTCACCCCCGAAAAGCCGCTTGAATTTTCCTACCAGCTGCACTGGTTCACGGATGATCCGGCTCTTCCGCCGCTGTCCCGGACAATCGCNNCCGCTGAATACCCCGGCTCCAAAAAATTCGTTCTCGACTTCAGCAATGCGCCGGGTCTGGATCGCAACAACCCGGACAGCGTAACGCCGGTCATCGCCCTCACCAACGGAAACCTGAAAGGCAAACATCTTCAGCGCAACGATCTCGGCAATGCCTGGCGCGTCTTTTTCGACGTCGAACCGGTTGACCGCACCCAGCCTGTCGAAATGCGCTGCTTCCTGCAATCGGGCGGACTGCCTCGGAGCGAAACGTGGACCTACTATTGGAACCCATAGAACCCTTCGTTCCCGCCTGGGGCAGCCCCGAGGAATGGAACAGCGCCTGTGAAAAACTCGAGAGCTACCTGCGGGCTCACGAGGTCGACAGTCTTTTGCACCGCGCGCATCTCATCACCATGATCCTGCGCCGCGTCAGANNAAACCAACCGCTTGCTCAATGAATGGTTCACCCTCATCATGGATCTGCCCGCCGAAACCCATGACCGTTTTACCGCCGCCGACGGGCGCGTCGCCCTCTTTCTCTGCGACGGCCCCTTACGCTGGCCTTACGCTTTTCTTGAACCCCGTCAGATTCCGGACAACCTGAAAACCGCCATGCGTAAAAGCCTCATGCGCGCCGGACCTGAACTGCAAATCAGCAACATGGTGCCGCGCCCGATTGATCTGGGGCTGATCCCGGAACTCGCCGACGACACCATGGACGCCCTCAACCGCATGCCGCTCATCAAAGCCCTCATCGGCTGGCTCATTTTCCTCTCCATTTTAACGTACCTTTTCTGGATAACACGATGACGGCTGCAAAAATTCTATCGGGCTCCCAGAAAATTCGCCGGCGGATTTTCTTCTTTTCGCTGGCACTCCTGCTCATCACAACCGCCACCTGGGTCATGGCCGACATTCTCTGGCGCGGCGGCGGTATGAACAGCTGCGAAATTGCCATCCTGATCCTCTTCACCATCCTCTTTACGCCGGTCTCCCTCGGTGTCATTCAGGCTCTCACCGGCTTCGTCATCCTGTGGTTCCGCCGCGACCGGGCAAGGCTGCTGAACCGGCTTNNCACAGCCGTTGTCCTCCCCATTTTCAACGAAGACGTCAGCCGCGTCTATGAAGGACTCCGCGCCATCTACCACTCCGTTGAACGCACCGGCAATCTCTCGCGCTTCGACTTCTTCATCCTCAGCGACTCCAACGATCCCAACAAATGGATCGAAGAAGAAATGGCCTGGGCGGAACTCTGCAAACAGGTCTCCGGCTTCGGGCGCATCTTCTACCGCAAACGCAAAACCGCCCTCAACCGCAAGAGCGGAAACATCAGCGACTTCTGCCGACGCTGGGGAGGCAAATACCGCTACATGGTCATCCTCGACGCCGACAGTGTCATGAGCGGCGACTGCCTAGTCAAACTCGCACAGCTCATGGAACTCAACCCGCAGGCCGGCATCATTCAGGCCGCGCCCGTTCAGGCGCTCAGCGAAACCTTCTTCGGCCGCGGCATGCAGTTTGCCGGCTCACTCTACGGCCCGCTCTTCCAGGCCGGCATCAACTACTGGCAGGCCGACGAAGGCAACTACNNGCCGCTGGTGCCGCGGCAACTTCCAGCACAGCTGGCTCGTCCTCTCTCCGCATGTCCGCCCCATCAACCGCCTGCACCTCGCCCTCGGCATCATGAGCTATCTCTCCTCGCCGCTCTGGCTCTTCTTCATGATCATCGGCACCATGCAGTTCTGGATTTCTTCCCGACTCACCGTACGCACCTTCGACTCCGATGTCGGCCTTTCATCTCTCCTCGACATCGGCGGCAATCAGCTCGCCATCATCCTCTTCTGCATCATCATCTTCCTGCTCTTTCTGCCCAAACTGCTCAGCCTGCTTCTCATCCTCCGCAACAAAGAAAATTCCCGACCGTTCGGCGGCCGCCTGCGCGCAACCCTCAGCGTTCTCCTTGAGCATCTCTTCTCCATGCTCATCACGCCCATCCTCATGCTCTTCCACTCCCGCTTTGTCCTCGGCGTCATGGCCGGACAGGAAGTCGGCTGGGGNNGGGCGAGGCGTTTGAAGCCTACGGCGGACACACCCTGATCGGCATTCTTTGGGGACTGCTCGCCTGGAACATCAATCCCGCTTTCTTCTGGTGGATGAGCCCCGTCTTCATCGGCCTCGTCGCCTCCATTCCGCTCACCCTGCTCCTCAGCAAAGCCTCAGCCGGAACAGCCTTGCGCCGCATGAAACTCTTCATCACCCCACAGGAAAGCAACCCTCCGGTCGAACTGGCGGAACTGAAAGTCAGCCTCGAAGTCTGCGATCAGCACGTACCACCGCTCGAACCGCTTCGCAACAACTACGGCTTTATGCAGGTCGTCATCGACCCCTACGTCAACGCCATCCACATCGCCCTGCTGCGCCGGCACAATAAACGCCGCCTCGACAGCGCCTACTTCTCCGCACTGCAAAGCCGTGTCATCACAGAAGGCCCCGACGTCCTCAGCCGCCGCGAACAGATGGCATTGCTGCTCAATCCGGAATGTATGTCATGGCTCCACGAACAGATCTGGATGCTGCCATCCGACAAACTCGCCCCGTGGTGGACCATGGCCATGCGGCAATACAACATTCTCGAAAGCAAACCGCAGACCGCGCTGTACTTATAGCGGATACGAGATCCGGGATTCAGGATACGGGATAAACATCGAGACCGTTATTCCGCCCGCCACGCGCATCCCGTATCGCGCATCTCGCATCTACTTGCACAGCCCGATCAGAATCAGAACCAGCGCGGCCAGCGCCTCAAACAACGCAATACGCGGAACATTCAGCTTCGGCGCGATGGACTTCACCTTCTCGTGGTTCCACAGCCCGAACGCCCCGTCCAGCAGCAGCACAATCGCCGCCCACACTCTGATCGAATCCCAGTTCATTTTGTTTTTCCACCCGAGGCGCAGCCGAGAGAGGCTGGCGCTATTGCGACTGCAACGAAACGCAGTGCAGTGGCAAACATTGGAAACACTCTACCACCCAACCGGACTCACCTCAAATCCGCCCCACGGGATTTTAACCACGGATGGACGCGGATAAACACGGATGAGAAATCGCCCAAAAGGAAGTGGCAAACTCTTCCGCCGTCTTGTAGGCTCCGCTCCAACGCCAGCGGGCTGTCGCTCAGTGGTGAAATTTAGATAAAATGATGGAGGCGATATGGCGACTTCAAAACCGGTTACATGGCTGATTACAGATATTATCCAATGGTATAAGGCCAAGGAACTCATCATTAACGATAGCTTCCAGAGACATTCTGTCTGGACTCCGCAGGCTAAAACACTGTTGATCGATACAATCTTGAATGAACTCCCTCTACCTAAAATATACATCCGGACACGAATTGATTCAAAACGGCAAGTGACTGTTAAGGAAATCGTGGACGGGCAACAAAGAATTCGAAGTATCGTTGAATTTGCAAATGATGAATTCGCATTAAATAAAAAATCTGAAGCATACCAAGGCAAATACTATAAAGATTTGACTGAGGAAGAACAGGAGCAGTTTCTGGGATATGCGATCACTGCGGAGCAATTTTTAAACGCAACAGATGATGACGTAATAGATATTTTTGCAAGATTGAATTCATATACTGTTTCTCTTAATGCAGCCGAGAAACGTCACGCTGCATTTCAGACCGAGCTGAAATTCTTCGTGCGAAAAATGAGCATTAAACATCGCTGGTTTGTCGAGAAGTATAACATCTTCACGATTAAACAAAGATTCAGGATGGCTGATGACGCATTTTTTGCCGAATTAACGCGCTTGATACTTGACGGCCTTTGCGACGGAGGCGCTGAAAAAGTCACAAAGTTTTACAAGGCAACAAAAGATGCGTTTTTCACTGAAGAAATGCAGAAGAAAACTGAAAGCACACTAGACGAATTACTCAACTTCCTTGATGCAAACTTGTCGCTTATTCTAAAAGGCTTACTCGGAAAGCACTACCAGATATATTCTTTGTGCTCAGCATACCTGTATATCAAAGAACTGATTCCAAAAATTGACGATATTGCCGTTCCATCCCAACTAAGAGCCCCAGATGATATCCTAAACAACCTTTCGATGCTTGAAAGAGAACTGGATGACGACACGATTAACACTGAATTCTGTAAAGCGTCACGATCATCCACGCAGCGCATATCCAACAGAACTACCAGACTCAGAACCTATTTAGATGCAATGGGTGTATGAATAAGCCCTCCCTACGCTTTACATCCACGATCAGCCAGCTCGACGTTCTATTCCGAAAAGGATTAAAGACGAAAAATCGAGTGCTTCGAGAACTCTTTTTTTCTTCAATTATAGTCAAGCTTCATGATCAGTGGAACTACCGGTCTCGCCAAATTGTCCGGGAGTCTTACGGCAAATCTGAGGGGAAAATGATGAAGGATTTGCGCCAATTATGGTCGACCAAGAGACATATGGATTATACATGGGAACCTGATTGGCATATTACAACGAATACCATTCGTGCCGCCGAACTTCTGAACGTTACAGGACTCCCTCAAATTCAAAATGCACTGGGAGCCGTCACCTATATCGATGACGTTCGATGGACAAGAAATGCGATTGTTCACAATATCCCTCAATCATTTTTTAAATTTAAAAACATGGCATTGAATAAATATCACCTAAAAAACATCTCTCCATTTGAAATCATCCTCCAGACCAATCCAAAAACCGGAAACACGGTATATCAAGATTGGTGCGATGAACTTTCGATCGCTCTAACCAATGCAAAAAGTTTTTAGGAACCCATCCGCGTTCATCCGCGTGATCCGTGGTTAAATCTTCCAATGCCTGGAATCTTTCGGGCAGTGTTTTCCAATGCTTGGAAAATTAGCGGCCATTCGCGTGCATTCGCGGTTAAACTTTTTCAGGCTCAGTTCAGCTTGAATTCGAATTCGAAAGGCAGTTCGACCGGAGCAGGAAGCGTCTGACCAAAATCGCGGCCGATCAAGCCGGCCATAATTTTTTCGAGCGAGCGGCGCAGCATCGGATGCCCCTTCCCCTCCAACACCACCGCTTCGGTGATTTTTCCATCCGTTCCGATTTTGATCAGCAGCTGAAACTGTCCCTCAAAGCCGGCGTTGCGCGCGGCGGGCGGATAATATTTTTCTTTTTCAATCTGCGCCCGAACCCAATCGAGCAGAACATTCCGGTCAACCGGCGGAACCGCCGGTGCGGACGCCTCCTGCGTCACTTTAGCGTCCGTCTTTACCGGCTCAGGCGGCNNCGGGTTCGACTGCCACTTCGGCTTTCTCTGGCGGAGGAGGCTCCGGCTTAACTTCCTCCTTCACTTCGTTACGGCGTGACAAGTCCGGCGGCGGCTCGGCAGCTTGAAGTTCAATCTGCGCAAAGCTCAGATTTACCGGCGCAGGATTGAAAGCAGACCTTTCGACCGGACGGTTTTTCGTCCAAAAGAAAATCAGCGCGATAACGGCGATGTAAAACAGACCGCTGAGCGCAAACGCCAGCAGTCGGCTGAGCCGTTCGGATGTGCGGATTTTATTCAC
>DINM01000080.1:7373-7778 GCA_002423675.1 Verrucomicrobia bacterium UBA5540 | reverse complement strand
GATGCGCCTTCAACAGCGTCGGGATTTCTTCGCGGGTCAGCTTCGTGTTTCCGTTAAACAGCGCCCCCTGCGCGTCGATGGTGATCACCAGCTGTTCTTTGCGCTCGGACGAAGCTGCCGCCGAAGCCGCCTTCGCCAGACTGACCGGCAGCGACGGACGGATAAAGGTCGAGGTGACGAAAAAGAAGATGAGCAGAATAAACACCACATCGATCAGCGGCGTCAGATCGATCTCTTCGTCGAACTCTTTATCTAATGAAAAATCTTCCAGCATAATCTTTAACCACTAATCTTCACTAATCCTCACTAATGGCTCCGGACTCTTTCCAAATTAGTGTCCATTAGTGTGAATTAGCGGTTTTTAACTTCTCATTAAATCGCGGGCGGATTCGATGCACTCGATGG
>DINM01000080.1:0-7325 GCA_002423675.1 Verrucomicrobia bacterium UBA5540 | reverse complement strand
TGGAATGGCGACGGTGAGTCCCATGATGGTGGTGATAAGCGCCTCCCAGATACCGCCCGCCAGAATGGAATTATCCACCACAGCCTGCATGGAGATTTCGCGGAAGACGCGGGTGATGCCGAGCACGGTGCCCATCAGCCCGAGCAGCGGCGAGATGACGGAGATCAGCCGCAGCACGGTGAGCGAGGTATGCGTTCCGCCGAAGTTNNAGAAGAATGGAGCTCATCGGATTTGTCCGTGCCTGCTCTTCTGTGACCGGCGGCGAGTCTTTTTTGAGTGCCTCAAAAAAACGGCGGAAGCCGCGCGGCACCCACGCGAGGTAAATGATGCTCGCCAGGAAAAAATAGAGACTCAAAAACGAGAGGACGGCGATGACCGCACCGGACGGACCGATTTTTGCATAGATGACTTCGAACATAGTTTATCTCCAGAACTTGGAGCATAAGCCCGCTCTGCGGGAATGTTCAATGCTCAATATCCAATGTTCAATTTCCAAGGCTTGGAAAATCAGACGGCTTTGTAAATGGCGGCATCCGCCGGATTAACGAGGGCGCAACCTTTACAGGCGGCGCATTTGCCGCCGCCGATGCATTCAACGCGCCCTTTGCGAGCGAGAATCTGGAGCATGCCGTCCATGGCGGCGGGTTCCATGTCGAAATGGAGCGCGAGTTCGGCGACGGTCGCCGAGCCGCGTTCTTTGAGCCAGAGTGTGATTTGAGTCAGCATCAACGCACCTTTATTTTTTCAGCGGATTCTTTGGAAATGATGTAGCGGCCATCGCCGGCGGCGATGACCATATTGGCATCGCCGGTGCGGTTTTCGACGATGCGAACGGAGGCTCCGGAGCAGAGTCCCATTTCAAGGGTTTTGCGGTCGCTGTTGGAGATNNAAAGGATGAGCGCAGCAGCGGTCACCGCGTCCGGCGGAATTGTCGCGCTGGCAATGGCGATGTCTATGTCCACGTCCCAAAAATGATTTAAACATACGTTGTTCCTATCCAGCCACCGGTCTGAGACGGGCGGCAAGTTTGAGTCCGTTATAAAAAAGGATGACGGCGATAATGATGCCGGTGATCCACGCACCGGACGCGGCGGGATGCGCATGGAAGGTGGCGATCTGATAAAAGAGTGTGGATGTGCTCCATGCAAGACTGGTGAGATAGCCGACCGCAAAGACCGCCCATTTCCAGCTGGTTTCCCGGTAGATGGCGGCGACAGCGGATACACAGGGGGCATAAATGAGGATGAAGAGCAGATAGGCGACGGCGGCGATCCGGCTTCCGAAATAGTGCTGAAGCGCGGAGAGTGTCCCGGTGGAAGCCCCGGTTTCTTCGGCGGCGGCGTCTTCATTACTCAGGTCTTTCGTGACCGAGAGACCGAGCGGATCGATAACGGATTTTGAAAAGCCGGCAAAGTTTGCAGGAATGGATTGAAAAGCGTCGGATATGCCGCCCCAAAAGTTAAACNNAGCAGGCCAGTTTTCATCGGTGATGCCCATGGGATGGAATGCGGGGGTAATTTTTTTACTGACAACACTGAGCACCGAATGTTCGGTGTTCTCGTTGCCGAAGGAGCCGTCCGTGCCGATGGAGTTGAGGAGGCTAAGAATCACGACGACCATGACAATCAGTTTTCCGGCCCGGAGAATAAATCCTTTGAGTTTGTTCCAGGTATGAATCAGTACGCCATTAAGAGTCGGAATGTGATACGGCGGGAGTTCCATGACGAAAGTTGCGGCTTCGCCTTTGAGGATGGTTTTACGCAGCATGAGTCCGGTCAGAACACTGAGCAGAATACCGAGCATGTAGATCCCGAAAATGAGCGCGCCGCCGGAATGCGGGAAAAAGGCGGCCGCGAAGAGAATGTAGACCGGAAGACGGGCCCCGCAGGACATGAAGGGATTCATAAGAACCGTCATGGTACGGTCGCGGTCATTTTCCAGTGTGCGGGCCGCCATGATGCCCGGCACGTTGCAGCCGAAACCGACCAGCATGGGCAGGAATGCCTTGCCAGGCAGTCCGATAGCGCGCAAAAGACGGTCCATGACAAAGGCGGCGCGGGCCATATAGCCGGAGTCTTCGAGAAGGGACAGGCAGAAGAAAATGAAGAAGATCGGCGGAATAAACGTCGCGACGGTCTGGATACCGCCGCCGACACCGCCAGCGAGCAGCGTGACCAGAAGCTGCGGTGTATGCCAGGAGGTCAGCAACGCACCGAAGCCATCGACAAACACGGTTCCGAAAAGGATATCGAAAAAGTCGATGAAGTTTCCGCCGACGTTGGTGGTGAGCAAAAAGACAAAATACATGACGACGAGAAAGATCGGGATCCCGGCAATCCGGTTTAAGACAACCCGGTCGATCGCATCAGATACGGTTCGGCGCACCAACGATGTGCGTTTGACNNGTGGATGAAGCCGTAGCGTCCGTCAGCGATCACGACATCGACATCGTCGCCTACCAGATGATGAATTTTCTCTGAGGCCTTCTTGACGGTTTCCGCAAAAACATTATCTGTGAGTTCTTCCGCCAGAATATCGCCTTCGAGCAATTTGATGGCGAGCCAGCGGGAATCGACCCGCGCTGTTCGGGCGGAATCGGCCGCCAGTTCCTGCAGCTCCGCCAGCAAGGGCTCCACTTCGATATCGTATTCAACCTGAGTCGAAGAAACGGCGTGCGTACGGGCAACGGACAAAATGGTTTCTTTCAGAACATCCATCCCTTCGCGCCGGGAGGCAACCAGCGGCACGACCGGACAGCCGAGATGTTTTGCCAGATGATCCAGTTCGATCTGGATTTTGCGCTGTTTGGCCATATCCATCATGTTCAGTGCGACCACTACCGGAACACGCATTTCAAGCAGTTGCGTGGTGAGATAAAGGTTCCTCTCCAGATTGGTGGCATCGAGAATGTTCACCACAACATCGGGTTTTTCTTTCAGGATGTATTCGCGCGAAACTTTTTCGTCTACCGAATAAGCCGAAAACGAATAAATCCCGGGAAGATCCACCACGTTGATATGGGTTTCTTTATAGGAACATTTTCCTTCCAGACGCTCCACGGTTACGCCCGGCCAGTTACCGACGCGCTGATGCGATCCGGTAAGCGCGTTGAACAGAGTGGTTTTCCCGCAGTTGGGATTCCCCGCTAAAGCAATGGTAATGTTTTTCATTAAATTTTCTCCACGTCCAGCGCATCGGCCTCGGCCTTGCGCAACGTTAAACTTGACCCGCAAATTGAAATTTCAGCCGGATCGCCCAGAGGAGCCATCCGTGTCAAAGTAAATTCGGCACCTTTCACCAAGCCCATGCGGAGCAGCTTCTGCCGGTAGTTCCGATCCGATGTTGTGTACCCGGTCACCTTGCCGGTCTCACCGGCTTTCATGTCTTTCAGTTTCATGACGTTTCCTGTTAAAATAAAATCCTGATATGCTTACCGGAATCGTGATTTAGTTGCAACTAAAACTCCACGGTAAACTGTGCGGTCACGACATCGGCATCCTCCGCGCCGGAACCAAAGTCCTCTCTCATGTACTCCAGCGCAATACCGGCACAGCACAACTCCGTTTCAAGCAGTCTGTACCGTCCAACCGCTCCGTACCGGTTCTCGGCAAACCAGTCGGCAATATCATTTGCTTTTTCATATTTGGCAGCAACTTCCAGCCGGGCTGTCAGCGCATAACCAAGCTCCAGATTCAGGGAATCCGGCCGAAGACCGGTATTCGCACCGTCCACGTTGAGATCATCCAGCGCGGTCACATACTCGGCAATCAAGATCGCCTGACCTAGCGTTGCCGTCGCCCAGACATTGAACCCTCCTGTATCGTCAAACGTATAGGTGTAGGAATAGGTATCTTCCAGCACTCCGGTCAACCCGTCTGAATCCATGATATTGCGAATCCAGGCTGCACCGAAACAGAGCGACGAATTTTCATTTTCAATTCCGTACGATGCCGCCAGCACCATGTTTTCAACCTGATTTTCGCCTTCGGTTTCCACGTCGCCGTTAAAAACGGACAAACTGGCACTAAATCCGTTTTTTTCAAAACCAATCAATGCGGCCGTCTCGCGGGTCTCAGCCAACTCGAGCACAACCGGATCGCTGATGAAAAAACTGTCCAGATTGCCGAAAGGCACATACATTTTACCGACCTGCAGAAACACTGGAAATTTCTCCGTATTGCCAACCGTCAGAATTGCCTGATCCACCTCCATCGGATCCGTATCATCCTCTTCGTACAGCAGCACCAAATCCGCACGCAGCCACTGATCCAGCTGCCAGCCGGCAGCCAGTTCCACCGTCGCCTNNCTCCAATCTCTCCGGCAATCCGGCCTTTACTGTTTCAAGCTTTTGACCCAGACGTTCTTCTGACAGTACATCCTTCTGCCTCAGCACGGCGGTCAGCTCTCTGACTTGATCCTGAAGCGCATCAAACTCCTTTTTACTGACCGTCTCTTCAGCTCCCGCCCCGAAGGCCGATCCCAGCAACATCACTCCTGCAATCCAACCATTTGCTCTGCTCATTAAACCGGCCCTCCGTTTCCCGGGTTTGCAAAATGCTGATATTCCCGGAATCACGGCCACCCGTACCCTCGTCATTCGTTTTAATTTTCCTTCCGCCACAATATGCCTCTCTACCGGATTCTTAGCCCGGAAATTATTTGTTATGGCGAAGTAATTTAGCCGTGCCTAAAATTTCGTCAAGCGCTTTCCGCGGAAAAATTCAAATAAGGTTCAGGCGGACAAAAAAGTTAGGCACCGCTCAAAAAGTATGGTAGCTTCCCGGCATGACAAAATCCTCTTCAGACCTGAGCGCCAGCTTGGAAGACTATCTGGAAGCCATCCTCTTCACGACGGAGGAAAAAGGCGCGGCGCGGCCGAAAGATCTGGCTGACCGCCTGCATGTCCGGGCCGCTTCTGTCACCGGCGCGCTGCAGCTTCTGGCCCAAAAGAAGCTGGTCAACTACACACCGTACGATCTGGTCACGCTCACGGCCGCCGGCAAACGGATCGCCGGAAAAGTCGCCCGCAAGCACCGCGCCCTGCTCCGTTTTTTCACCGATGTGCTCGATATTCCGAAGACCGATGCAGAAGAATTCGCCTGTTCAATGGAACACGCCATTCCGGACCATGTGCTGGAACGGTTTGTCGGATTCGCTGAATTTGTTGAACGCTGCCCGAACAGCGGCGGCATCTGGCAGGGCAAAAATCACGGCTATCTTTGCAAAGCGCAAGACTGTGGACAGACAGGATGCGAGCTGTGTAGACCGACAGCTGATTCATAACCCGGCCTTTTTCCAATTATTTGGACCTGAGATGAAGTTAAACGGGCTTTTTGTATTCCCAACAAGAAGTGCAGCGGCAAAAAACAAACGCGGATTTTCCAACCCTTGGAAAACCCGCGTTGTCATTGAGAAATCTGCCGCTTACCAGTTTTCGCCGAGCAGCTCGAAGTGCGCCTGCGGATGATCGCATGCGGCACATTTGACCGGAGCTTTATGACCGGTGTGCAGATAGCCGCAGTTGCGACAGCGCCAGACAATCTTCTCTTCGCGCTCAAAAACCTTGCCGCCATTAATGTTGGCAGCCAGATCGCGGTAGCGCTTGTCGTGCTGCTTCTCTGCAATGGCAATAGCCGTGAAAACGGAGGCGATCAACACAAAGCCTTCTTCTTTAGCGATCTTCGCGAACGAAGGATACATATCGGTCCATTCATGTTCTTCGCCTGCGGCCGCGGCCAGCAGGTTATCATAGGTTGTGCCAACCGGTCCGGCGGGAAACGTGCTGGCCGGAATTTCGATTTCTCCGCCTTCCATCAATTTGAACAGGCGTTTGGCATGCTCTTTTTCCTGATTGGCGGTCTCTTCAAAAATATCGGCAATCTGCACATAGCCTTCTTTTTTGGCTGCGCTGGCGTAATAGGTGTAACGGTTGCGGGCCTGCGATTCCCCGGCAAATGCACACATCAGGTTTTTTTCGGTCTGGCTTCCTTTGAGTTCCATAACTAATCCTCCTTGTTTATTAAAATCAATGACGGAGATTATGGATGCTTTTGCCGGTATTTCAAAAGAAACCAGACTGGCAGGTAGTATTTATACCCTGTACGTCGAAGGGAATGGTGCGCCTGCCGGGAGTCGAACCCAGATCACCGGCTTCGGAGGCCAGCGTTCTATCCATTGAACTACAAGCGCGATAAGAGAGCAGAGAAAGTACCGATTCAACGACGATAGGGAAACAGAAAAACAAAAATTCTGCACAGAACCGGAAGGGTTCCAATGCCTAGAAAGATTTCTTCCAATCATTGGAACAACAAAACGCCCCGGCACAAGCCGGAGCGTTTTGCAAAATACAATCGAACGATTAGGCGTTTTTCAGTTCGAAATCTTTCATGAAAGCAACGAGCGCATCAACACCGGCCTCCGGGAAGGCATTGTAGATTGAGGCGCGGATGCCGCCGACAGAACGGTGTCCCTTAAGGCCGGTCATTCCCAGCTTGGAGGCTTCTTTGACAAACTGCGCTTCGAGATCTTCGGTCGGTAAACGGAACGTGACATTCATCGGCGAACGCTGCTCCGGCACCGCAGTTCCTTTGTAAAAGTCCGATGCATCAATCGCGGCGTACAACTTGGCGGCTTTGGCTTCGTTGATTTTCTGCATGCCTTCGAGTCCGCCCTTGGCAATCAACCAGCGGGTAACCAGCATCAGCATATAAACCGGGAACGTCGGCACAGTGTTTTTGAGCGAGTTATTCTCAATAAAGACGCGATACTGGAAAAGTTCCGGCAGCGTTTCCGGCGCGCGTTCGGCCAGATCGTTGCGGATGATGACCAGCGTGATACCGGCCGGAGCAAGGTTTTTCTGCGCGCCGGCATAGATCATACCAAACTGCGACACATCAAGCGGACGCGAGAGAATGTCCGACGACATATCGGCAATCAGCGGAGCTTTGGTTTTGGGAAATTCCTTCACCTGCGTACCCGCAATGGTTTCGTTTGAGGTGATGTGCACATAGGCCGCATCATCGCTGAACTTCAGCTCGCTGTTTTTCGGCATGCGAGTCGGAATCTCTTTCGAGGTGTCGGCGATCACATTGATTTTGCCGAGTTTCTTGGCGGCCTTCACAGCGCCCGAGCCCCACGAACCGGCATTGATATAATCCGCGCTCTGTCCTGCGCCGAGCAGGTTCATCGGAATCAGAGAAAACTGACTGGTCGCGCCGCCGGTCATGAACAGCACGCTGTAGTTATCCGGAATCTTCAACAAAGTTTTGATGTTGGCAATGGCCTCTTCGTGCACGGCGGTGTATTCCTTGCCGCGATGGCTCATT
>DINM01000088.1 GCA_002423675.1 Verrucomicrobia bacterium UBA5540 | reverse complement strand
GTTGATGAGTTTGATGACGCGTTTCGCAATGTGGTAGGCGGGCGCGGCTTTCGCGGCAAAGATGAACGTGCGCGGCACAATATCGATTTTCGGATCGGCTTTGATACTCTGGTAGAGCGCAATCAGGTGCATGGCGCTGAGCATCTGCCGTTTATACATATGCAGGCGTTTGACCTGAACGTCGAACAGCGATTCCGGATGAATCGGCACATGCAGCGTTTCTTCAATATGCTGCGCCAGCGCCGTTTTGTTGCGGCGCTTGATGGCCGTGAATTCTTTCTGGAAGGCTTTGTCCGTCGCAAACGGCTCGAGCTTTTTGAGCTCTTCGAGGTTTTTGACCCATGCGTTACCGATTTTATCGGTGATGAGTTCAGAGAGCTCCGGGTTGCATTTGAGCAGCCAGCGGCGATGAGTGATGCCGTTGGTGATGTTGATGAATTTGTCCGGATAGATCGAATTGAACTCTGGCATTACGCGTTCGCGCAGCAGTTGCGAGTGGAGCCCGGCCACGCCGTTGACCTTGTGGCTACCAACCACAGCGAGATTGGCCATACGCACCTGACGGGTTCCGTTTTCTTCGATCAACGAAACGTTCTGAAGGATTCCGGTATCGCCGGGATGATCCATTTCCACGCGCTGCAGGAAGCGATGATTGATTTCGTAAATGATTTGCAGGTGGCGCGGCAGCACACGCTGCAGGAGATCGACCGGCCATTTTTCAAGAGCTTCCGGAAGCAGGGTGTGGNNGTCGGACGGATAGAGTACCTTGGTCACATTCTCGGCCCAGTTTTTTTCTTCAACCGCGCGGATGTAATCGCCTTGATTAAACACATCGAGCCGGAACCCTTCGTCGGCGCGCGCGCTCCAGAGGCGGAACATGTTCACCGTGTTGTTATCGTAGCCGATCACCGGAATATCGTAAGGCACCGCTTTGAACATTTGCCAGTCGGTCCAGACCGGATGGCGCCCGCGATGGGTGGTTGAAATATTTTCGATGCGGCCATAGACGAAAATGGGAACCGTGTATTCCGGGCGGATCATTTCCCACGGATAGNNATATCCAGCTCAATGATTTTCTGCAGATCAATATCCAGTTTTTTCAGCGCCTTGTGCGCGGCATCCATCATCCCGAGCGCCAGCACATTCTGCTCCAGCAGTTTACCGACCAGAAACTCCATCGAAAGGTAATAGAGGCGTTTTACATCCTGATCGAGATAGGCGCGCTGGGTCGTGGTAAAGCCATCGACGGCCAGATCGCGCACCACATGGGCGAAACTCCAGAACTTATCGAAATCCGTCGCGCTGCGCATATCCTTGCCGCGGCTGTAGCGCAGATGGAACAGCGTGCGTTCTTCGATCATCTCCGCAGTCACTTTAGGTTTTCCAGGGCACTTCATTAAATTCTCCTTTAAAAATAGGCCGGAAGTTTAATTTGAATGGAACCGGCCCTGCAAATTAATTATCGTGTCCATATATGTTCATACCTGTACAGACAACCCGTTATTATCAGACCCTCCTCGACAAACTCGGCCCCGACCATCCGTTGCGCCGGACCGTCCTGCCCATCTNNACGACCCGCTCGGCGAAGAGGCGCACAGCCCCGTGCCAGGGCTTGTTCACACCTATCCCGACAAAGTCCTCCTGCTCGCCGCCCTCAACTGCGCCGTCTATTGCCGCTACTGCACCCGCGGACGTCTCGTCGGTTCCAAAGGTTGGACAATTCCGGACGAAACGTTCCAATATCTGGGAAAACACACCGAAATCCGCGATGTGTTGGTTTCCGGCGGCGATCCATTGCTTCTTTCCGACACCGAACTCGACGAACTGTTTTCCAAGGTTCGGAAAATTCCGCAAATCCGCACCATTCGCCTCGGCTCCAAGCTGCCCTCCGTGCAGCCCTCGCGCATCACGCCGGAGCTCGCGGACATTCTCGCCAAACACCGGGTCTGGCTCCAGCTTCACGTCATTCATCCCGACGAACTCACCGAAGAAATGACCCGTGCGCTCGACACGCTCGCCGGCGCCGGCGTTCCCATGGTCAGCCAAACTGTGCTCCTTAAGGGAATCAACGACAGCGCCGACACGCTCACCGACCTTTTCTACGGACTGCTCGAACGGCGCGTCAAACCGTACTACCTCTTTCAGTGCGATCCGATCACCGGCTCGTCCGCCTTTCGCACGCCGGTCGAAAAAGGGCTCCAGCTCATCCGCGAACTGCAAGCCCGCGTATCCGGCCTTGCGCTTCCACACTACTGCATCGACGCGCCCGGCGGCGGCGGAAAAATCACGCTCCTGCCCAACTCGCAATTCCGCCGCGAAGGCAGCGAAATTGTCCTTACAAACTACGAGGGGAAAGAATACCGTTATCCCGACAATGAAACTGTTTCGTAAAAAAGCGAGGGAACAGAAAATCGGGCTGGCGCTTGGCGGCGGCGGCGCGCGCGGGCTGGCGCATATTCAGGTGCTCGAAACTCTCGATGAACTCGGCATCCGGCCGTACCGCATCGCAGCCACCAGCATCGGCGCATTGATCGCTTCGCTCTACGCCTCCGGACTTTCCGGAAAAGAAATCCGCAAACTGGCCTATCACTGGCAGTCGCCGAAGCCGGAAAAGCACAACGGCATTCTGCATCGGCGCGACCTGCGCCGCTGGGCTTCGCTGCTCGATCCGTCATTTGACCGCAGCGGGCTGTTCAAAGGCGAAAAAATCATCCGGTTTTTATCTGACCACATCAAATGCAGGACATTTGAAGAACTGAAAATTCCGTTGCAGATCACGGCCGCCAACTATGCCGACGCATCGGAAATCGTCTTCGACTCCGGCGATCTGCTCTCCGCTGTGCGCGCCAGCATCGCCATTCCCGGCGTCTTCACGCCGGTTGAGCGCAACGGAAAAATCCTGCTCGACGGCGGCGTCGTCAATCCGCTGCCGTACAACCTCCTCCAAAAGGAGTGCGATCAGGTCATCGCCGTCGATGTCGGCGGATTGCGTAATGCGGACGCCACGCACCGTCCCTCTTTTTTCGATACGGTCATTGGCGGTTTTGAAATCATGGAAGCCTCCATGATCCGCTACCGGCTGCAATTCAACCCTCCGGGCATCTACCTCAAGCCCGACATTCGGGATATCGGCCTGCTTGAATTTTACAAGGTCGATCAGATTCTCGCGCAGGCCGCGCCGATCCGGGATGAACTGCGGAAGAGGCTAAACTCTCTTCTGAAAATGTAGGCCCGCTGCCCTCAGCGGACGGAACACGCCGGGTGGGGCACCCGGCCTACAGTGAGAGTTGAGCCTCAAGGCCTTTTGTGGAAACAAACGTCTTTATTTGTCCGTTCAGGTTCAGTTCAACATGATCCGGCTGGATGGTGAGCCCGATTTTTTCCGCCGGATGGCGGTTTTTCCAAACATTGGAAAACAGGATGGCTTTTTCGAGACCGTCACCCGTTTTATAGTTCCAGACTTCGTCGGGCTGGGCGAGGCGCGGGCCGTCATAAATGGATTCCGAATCCATTTTTTCCAATGTTTGGAAAAGTTCGTCGTCGCTCAGTTCCTTCGTGTCTTCGATAGAAACCGGATTGCGTTCGAGCGCGGCCTTGAGGAAGGGGCTCCAATCGGTTTTGCTGAGGTCGCGCAGGGCGTAGAAGGCGAGGTCGGCGGATGCGTTCTCAGCGCGCATGGATTCGATAGTTGCGACGATTTCTTCGCGTGTGATTCCTGGCACTAATTCAATCTTTTTCCAAGGTCTGGAACTCTTGCCTCCAATGTTTGGAAACTCCGGCTCTAAGTGAACAAAGTGCGCGAGTTCGCAGAGCATTTCGTTTTTGTGCTCATGGGCGCATTCGAGTTTTTTTCCGAGCTCTGTCATGCTTTCCAGATGGGTTCGCCGGATGGGGTTGTTTTTGAAAAACTCCTCGAGTTTAGGCATGCAGATGCGTCCGGGAATTTTTTCGCTGTAGAATTCATCGCAGTCGATTTCCGACAGCAGTTTTTCGCGGGTGTTGTCGCTGACTTTGTAGGGGCCGCTGTGTTCGTAGGCGTAGGCGCGTTCGGCCGGAAGCCACTGCTTCTTTCCATGNNAGTCGCGGCAGATCTGAAAGCATTTCTGATATTTGGAATGCTGGCGCAGGAAGTTGGCGAGAATTTCGAAAGTGATTTCGGTGGAGAGGTAGTTGCCGATCTGTTTCTGGAAGCGTTCGTATTCCGCAGGTTCCATGGTGTATTCGGGATAAACGCAGTGAACGTATCCTGTGTTGTTCATGACCATGGTGATCTGCTCGTGGCGGAGGGCGCGCTGCGCCTTGTCGGTGAGCTCCGTACCGTTGAACCACATGTTTTTAGTGACGATGCGTCGGTTGTTGGTGAGCAGTCCGCCGCCGACCGATATGAAGTTCTGCGAATGCAGCGGCGTGGCCATGAGGAATATGCCTTCGAGCGGAATGCCGCAAACGATGAAGAGCGCGGCGGCGTAGAGAGTGGAGAGTGAGACGCATTCGCCGGCACCGGTACGGTAGCCTTCACGCCGGACGAAGGCGTCCATGGCTTCGACGGTTTCGGTTTTCCAGTAGGGGATGATCGTGTCGGTGTATTTCTCCAGGCCGAAGTGGCGGCGGATATCCTGATCGAAGTAGTGCTTGTCGCCTTCGTAGCCGAAGAGGGCGTTGCTGCCGCTGATGGTTTTAGCGTCCATGAACGGCGCGAAGCGTTTGAGTTCGGTCTGCTGATCGGTGAGTCCCNNACTGCTTGAGCCGGTCGATCTTCTTGCGCGGGTTCATTTTGTGGATCTTGGCGAACCACGGGTCGTCACGCCATTTCCAGATGCGCGGGCTCATGATGTTGGCCAGCAGCAGGGCGTAGAGAAGTTCAGGGAAAACAAAAATTTCCATGTCCGACAGCGTGATGGCGGAGGAGTATTTTTCGAGTTCTTCGGGCAGTACGGCAGTATTTTTCATAATCAATATTAACCACGGATGAACACAGATTTACACGGATATGGCGATGACTATAGAACGAGGAGCTTCATTCCAGCTGGCAAGAGCTGTTTTTGATCACGAATCGTCACGAATTCCCGCGAACGGATCCTGTCGATTCGTCTGATTCGTGTGAATTCGTGATCCAACTCTATTAACATTCGGTATTCCTTGTTCAATATTCAAATTTGGTTGCACTCATGCTGTATCAGATTCATCCGTGGTTGATCCCTGTTTTTCCTTTTCCAAACATTGGAAAGCGTATACTAATGGCCGCTCAATTCAAAAGGTTTTAGCCATGTCTGAAAAAACGAGCAAATTGTCCCGGCCTGACGAGGATATTCTTCTTGATCTCAATTTTGTTCCGCAGTGGGCAAAAAAGGAGCCGGCTACCAATCACTATGCTTCGGACGACCGCTCCGACCGCCGCCCGTCGTCGCGAGACCGCCATGCCGGCCCGCGTCGCGAGCGCAGCGACCGTCGCGACGGCCCTGTACGGACATCCCGTCCGCCGCGCGAACGTTCTTCGGATGATCGCCGTTCCGGACGTCCAGCATTTCGCAGTGCACCGGAGCCGCGTCCTGAACGGATTGAATTGCCGATCGAAATCAAATTTCTTCCTGAGCAGCAGTGGCTGGCCTCGATTGTGCGACAGATTTATCACAGCAAGCGCGCCTATCCGCTGATGGATTTGGCCAGTCTGTTTCTATCCGATCCGAAGGGCCATTTGGTTAAAATCGAAATTTCCCCCGGCGCGAGGAATTTCAAACTTTATCAGGGCAAGCGCTCCAAAATGGTCGCTACCAGCCGCGACGGACTGATTCATCAGCTTCTCGACGATCACCTCGAGGATTTCTTTACCAAAGAAGACATTACGGTTGAGCCGCCGACCGGCGTTTTTCCAATGATTGGAAGAATCGACGACGTGCTGATCGGCCCGCCGAATCATCACAGCTACGCGGCTCGTCTTCAGGAAATCTACAACGAACGTTTTTCCGGAATGCCGTTCGACCGCTTCAAACAGAAGGTGGAGACGGTTCGCGACGAAGAGCTGGTCGAACAGTGGAAGCAAGAATCGTCCAGAAAAACGGTTTATCGTCTGAACGACGCACCAGAAGGCGGAGCAAAAGATTTTACTCTCGCGCAGGCGGAGGATTATGTACGCAATCACATTGCCGAAGCGGAGATCGAAGAAGTGACCCGCGCGGTGCTTCCCTCCGCGCTGGCGCGAAAAATCAAAGACTACAACCTGATCCGCATGGGGCGTGAGGCGTGGGAACGTGAGAGCCGTTTCCCGCTGTCGGTTTCGTTCGCGCTGCGCGCGGCCTTTCGCCATCTGCATCTGCAGACCTTCAAGGCGGGAAAAAACATCAACTTCATCACTTCGGTGAAGCCCGATCCTATTAAACCGGAGAAAGCGGTCGAGCACATCCGCCTCGTGCTGGAATATCTGGCCGATCATCCCGGATCAACGCGCGAACAACTGGTTGACGGCTTGCGTCCCGGTGCGGCGAAAGATTCGCCGGAAGCGCATGAGATTGTGAATCCGCTGCGCTGGCTGATCGAGAAGGGGCATATCATTGAGTTCTTTAACGGAACGCTTTCCGTGCCCTCGCACCGCAAACGGAGATAGATTCGTTACTGAAGCGGAAATGCGTAACGCAGCGCCGCGATTTCTGTTCCCGGATTCCGGTCGCCCAATCCGGCATTGGAGAGATGCCAGAATCCGACGGAAAGGCGGCCTGCTTCTTTAAGGTCATATCCGCATTCGACTCCCGAGCGGAACTCAAGCACTGAGCCAAGATTAATTCCGTGGTGTTCGCCGTAGACTCCGACACCGAGGCTGGGTGTGATAAACAGATGTTCTGTGATGTACCAGTCGTAGAGTAGTCCGCCGCCCAGATAATATTCCTGATCGCTGGCCTGCAAGCCAACCCAGGTTCCGAGCGGGCCTACATGAAGTTTCGGCTGGAATTCAACCATGCCGATGATCGATTTTTCATCGTCCAAAATTCCGGCGGCGCCGCCGCCAACGATGACATAAGAGAGGGTATTGGTTTGCGCCAGACAGGCGGTATTCAGCAGAATAATTCCCAGCATGGTCAGCAACATACTGTTTTTGAGAGAATGCATATTGTTTATCCTTTCAAGAATTCGTACGAATTCTTTTTTGCCCTATTTCCCCGCAGGAAAGCAAGGACAAGAAAAGTGAACAACCTTTTTTGTTTAATGTGAAAAATAGTAAACCACACCGATCGCCAGTACGATCCGGTAGATCCCGAACGGCGCGAGACCGTGCCGGGTGAGGTGATGAGTCAGAAACTTAACACTGAAGGCCGCAATCACTGCGCTGATCACAATACCGATCAGAAGGGAATCAATACCGACTGATGCCGTCAGCGCAGGCCACTGGCTGACGGTTTTATAAAGAGTCGCCGCCGTAAGTGTCGGCAAGGCCAGCAGAAAGCTGAATTCCGCAGAGGCCACCATACTGAGTCCGACGCCCAGCCCGGCGAGAATCGTAACCATCGAACGGGACGTACCCGGCCACATCGCAAGGCACTGAATCAGCCCGATGATTAACGCGGAGCGCATTGTAACATCATGGACATCGCCGATATGTTTTTCTTTACGATGATAATGCTTTGACATCAAAATCATAACT
>DINM01000004.1:4949-8506 GCA_002423675.1 Verrucomicrobia bacterium UBA5540 | reverse complement strand
GTTAGATAAGTTTTGTAGACAGACCATCGCCATCAATAAGCCGGAAGTGGCTCTGCTCGGCGACATTAACGCCTGTAATGCTTACGAGGTTCGCAAAGCCGCCGGATTATCAAAAGCTGATGATATTGATTTGATTATCGGCGGCCCCCCATGCCAAGCGTTTAGCACTGCTGGAAAACGGCAGGGACTAAGTGATGATAGGGGCAATGTTTTTCTCAAGTACTTAGATCTCGCCTTGGAACTTTTTCCTAAATTTATTGTTATTGAAAATGTTCGCGGCCTCCTTTCCTGCCCGATGGATCATCGCCCCCATAACCAAAGAGGCGATGACTTCCCCCCGCTCTCTCAAGATGAGCTTCGTGGAGGCGCTTTGAATTTCATACTAAATCGTCTGCGTCGCTCAGGATACTCATACTCTTTTAATTTGTATAACTCGGCTAACTTCGGTAGTCCACAAATCAGAGAGCGCGTGATTATAGTCTGCTCGCGAGATCTAAAAGAAATTCCGTTTCTAACCCCAACTCATTCTGAGCACGGGAGTTTTGGGCTACCCCGATGGAAGACATTCAAACAGGCAACAAAAGGTCTTAATGAATGCCATCATATTAACTTTCCAGAAAAGCGATTAAGGTATTACCGCATGCTAAAGCCTGGTGAAAACTGGAGGGCGTTACCGATCGAAATTCAAAAAGAAGCTCTGGGAAAATCATATTACGCTGGCGGCGGGAAAACGGGGTTTTTGCGCCGTTTAGCCTGGGATAAACCCGCCCCGACTATTGTCACGCATCCAGCAATGCCCGCCACAGATTTAGCACATCCAGAAGAAGATCGTCCTCTCTCGATCGAGGAATACAAACGCACACAAGAGTTTCCTGACGAGTGGGTGATCTCCGGGCCATTGGTTCAACAATATAAGCAGGTTGGAAATGCTGTTCCTGCCAGTCTGGGTAGGGCTGTTGGTCGGCTAATATTCGATTTGATCAACGAAAGACCAATTAGAACCCCGTCTGGCTTTCCGTACTCTCGCTATCAAAACACAAGCTATGTGGCTTGGGAGCGTGAATTCCGAAAACTAGCTGAAAAAGCAGTCCACAAATCAATGCAAGAGGAACTTCTGCTAGCTTAGCGCCCAAGCTTCTCTTTTTCTTGGGTCAAGTAGGCTTTGACAAAAGAAATAAATCCTTCTTCTGAAAGCCCAAATCCTTGCATGGTAGAAGGAAGGTTCTCCCAGTTCGTGCTCCCAGTTCGTGAAAATGTCCTAAACCATTTCTTTATTGTTGTGTTGTTCCGAACAGAGCTACTGGAAGAATTTTCAGAGTTATCTCTATTTTTTATCTGTAGAGCATCCCATTTCGAGCGATTCGGGCGTATAAAATCAACCGCCCGAATAAACTCTCCGCAACACCAAACCCACCTTTCACTTCTCAACACGGAATCAATGTATCGTTCCAATAATGCTCCCACACAATTCTCTGCACACATAGAATGTTGGTGCTCAGATTTTATGCGTTCTGCATCCGATTCCGTATATCCGTAAGCCGCCTGCATAACAATGCTGACCATGTGATCCGGAACCGTTCCCGGAGTGGCTGGAAAATCCGATCGGAAATACCCGTCTACATATTTTTTAGCAAGCCGCTGAAGCCCCTCTTTCTCGTACACGGTCGGTTTACCTTCTCCCCTCCATGATAAAGAAGCCGGATTTTTTGAGAGAAATTTACAAACTTCTATAAATGAAGAGGCCAAATCCACACCTGTGTACTCCATTTGGGAAAGAATTCCTTCAATTACAGTCGTAGCCATTTCAGGAGAAAAAATTTGTCTCATTTTTTGTCTTTCCTATCAAACATCCTGCCAAGCAACTATTGGCGCTTTTTTGCCGTCAATGTTTCGTTTTGACATTGCCCTTCTTCATACCGCTTTTCCACGGCCTGGCAAAGCTGTTTCCACTCCGAAGCCAAAGTTTCTAAGATTCGGAAATTTTATGTCCATTATTTCCAACTCTTAAAAAACAGGTGCATCCCGATTTTTTCAGGTTCCAATGGTTTGGAAGAAATCCTGTCGATCCCGTCATCTCGTCAAAAAAGTCCCCCAAGATTGGGAACCCCGCCGGCATTTTTTCAGTGTCAATCCGCGTGCCGAAGGATGGACGTTGAAACCGTTCAGTCGTCAGGGCTCGTTCAAGCTGTTGAAACCGTTAGAAAACTGTGAAAATGCGCCTGATGTCTATGGCCTTCCCCTTCGGCGGATCTGCCGAAAGCAGAAAAGTCCGGGGGTTAAAGCCGAAGGTCTCTGTTTTACATCCCCCCCGCCTTTGTGGTTTACTCTCCGCCTCAAACCGATAACTGATAACAATTAACCGGTAACTTTATGATCAATTCTGTTTTAAAGAAAATTTTTGGCTCTAAGAACGATCGTGATATTAAAAAGATGCAGCCGCTGGTTGAGCGGATTAACGCCCTCGAGGTGGAGTATCAGAAGCTTTCCGACGACGAACTGAGGGCGAAGACCGACGAGTTCCGCGCGCGGATTGCGCAGGGCGAGACGCTGGATGATATTCTGGCCGAAGCGTTTGCGACCGTGAAAAATGCCTGCCGCCGCCTGGTCGGCACCACAGTTCATGTTTCGGGCCGCGATTTGGAATGGGATATGGTGCCATTCGATGTGCAGCTGGTGGGCGGGATTGTGATGCATCAGGGCCGCATTGCGGAGATGATGACCGGTGAAGGTAAAACGCTCGTGGCAACGATGCCGGTTTATCTGAACGCCCTGGCCGGCAAGGGCGTTCATGTGGTAACGACCAACGACTTCCTCGCCGAGCGCGACTCGACCTGGATGGGCCACGTGTACACCTATCTCGGCCTGACGGTCGGTTGCCTGAAAGGACAGATGCCGCCGCCGGAGCGCCGCGCACAGTATGACTGCGATATTACCTACGGCACGAACAGCGAGTTCGGATTCGATTATCTGCGCGATAATATGGCAATGCGCCCCGAGGATATGGTGCAGCAGCGCGGCCATAACTATGCCATCATCGACGAAATCGACTCGATTCTGATCGACGAAGCCCGTACCCCGCTAATTATTTCCGGCCCGGCTCCCTATTCCGCCGACGAGCAATAC
Source organism: Verrucomicrobia bacterium UBA5540 (assembly GCA_002423675.1). GTDB lineage: Bacteria > Verrucomicrobiota > Kiritimatiellia > Kiritimatiellales > Tichowtungiaceae > Tichowtungia. Next base: position 5,383 of record DINM01000004.1, on the reverse strand, counting down.
CGCTCGCTGAACGGCACCGTGCACCGGCTGGTTCGCCGCCAGCAGGAGCACTGCGCAATACTGATCGACGAAGCGAAAAAGCTGCTGGAGTCGGGCGATACCCCCGCGGCTCAGCGCAAGCTTTATCAGGTTCATCAGGGCATGCCGAAGAACAAGCAGCTGGCCAAACTGATTGAAGAGCCTGCGACCCGCCGCCTGCTGGAGCAGGTGAATAATATGATGATCACCGATTCCTATAAGCAAGAGGCGCGCGAGCTGCGCGAAGAACTGCTTTTCACTGTGGACGAAAAGGGTCACGACGCCAATTTGACCGATCAGGGTTGCGAAACGCTGTCGCCGGAAAATCCGGAACAGTTTGAAATGCCCGATCTGGCGACCGCTCTTTCGGAGCTCGAAGGCCGCGTCGGCCTCGCCCCGCAGGAAAAGATTGTGAT
>DINM01000004.1:0-4944 GCA_002423675.1 Verrucomicrobia bacterium UBA5540 | reverse complement strand
GCTTTCCGGCATGACCGGTACCGCCGAAACCGAGGCGGGCGAGTTTCAGGAAATCTACAAGCTCGACGTGGTGGTTATTCCCACAAACCGCCCGATCCGCCGCGTAGATATTAACGACCAGATTTACAAGACCAAACGCGAGAAGTACAACGCGGTGATTGAGCAGATCAAAGACTGTCACACCAAGAAACAACCGGTGCTGGTCGGTACAGCAACGGTCGAGACCTCCGAGGTAATCAGCCGCATGCTCGATCGGCAGGGCATTCCGCACAACGTTCTCAATGCCAAGAACCATGCGCGCGAATCCGAGATTGTTGCTCTTGCCGGGCAGCCTGGCGCTATCACGATCGCTACCAACATGGCCGGGCGCGGAACCGATATTAAGCTCGGCAAAGAGGTTGTTTGGCTCAACCGCGACCAGATTACGGATAAATCGCTTTCGTTGAACACAATTCCAAAGGGCGAAAGTTCGCCGCTGAAGAAACTGCTCACCGAACGGCCGTGCGGCCTTTATGTGATCGGTTCCGAGCGCCACGAATCGCGCCGGATCGACCGCCAGCTCCGCGGACGCTGCGCACGTCAGGGCGACCCCGGTCTCTCCCGTTTCTACGTCTCTCTCGAAGACGACCTAATGCGCCTGTTCGGTTCCGACCGCATCGCGAATATTATGGAAAAACTGGGCATCGAAGAGGGCGAAGTGCTCGAACATCCGTGGCTGAACAAGTCCATCGAAAAAGCTCAACAGCGCGTCGAGCAGATGAACTTCGGGATCCGCAAAAACACGCTGAAATATGACGACGTGATGAACCAGCAGCGCGAAGTCATCTACGGCTTCCGCCAGACCGTTCTGCGCAGTGAAGATCCGCGCGAACAGCTGTATGAAATCATCACCGACATCATCGAAGAAAATGCTCAGGCCCCGATCGAGGAGTTCGTCGCCTGGGCCAACATCACTTTCCCGATCGGCCTGCGGGAAACCGATCTGCNNCCCGCCGATGCAGACGAAGAGGCTCGAGTGAAACTTGTTTTCGAGCGCGTCAAAGACGCCTACGAGCTGAAAGTTACGCACGAGGATCCGACCCGCGTGAAGGGCATTGAGCAAATGATCATCCTGCAGTCGGTCGACGAACACTGGCAGGAATATCTGCGAAACATGGACAGCCTGCGAGAAGGGATCGGCCTGCGCGCCTACGGCCAGCGCGATCCGCTCGTCGAATACAAACGCGAAGCATTCAATCTCTTCGGCGATCTGATGGATGTCATTAAAAATGAAATCGGCCAAAACATTTTCCGTACCGGCTCCTCGATGGAAGCGTTGCAAAGCTTTTGGCAGTCGCTCAACAAAATGATGGTCAGCAACCGGGCGCAACAGGATCAGCCGTCGGCCATGGCCCTCGCGAGACAATCACAGCCCGGACACGGTGCACCGCCCCCCGGGATGAGCCCGCCGCCCCCGCAGCCGATCCGTCACANNGATGATTCTGAATGGGATGATACAGATGACTTTGAGCCGGGAAGCCATTTTCATAGTTTTATTCCTTCAACCACACCGATGGTTTCTGAAAAAACCGGCCGAAACGAACCCTGCCCCTGCGGAAGCGGCAAAAAATATAAAAAGTGCTGCGGCGCTTGATCGCTATCCTAAAATAAACATCATTTTTATTTTACTTTGTCGTCTCAACTTAAAATAGAGCGCCCGGTCAGGTGACCGGGCCTACAGTTTTTGTGATCTATATTTTGCAGGCCGGGTCTTCGCGGGCGTTATAGCCCGGGCACCCGGCGAATACTGATAAATACCGAGGTCCGTGGGGAAGTGGTATGACCCAAATGAAACTGCGTCAACGAGGTGTCATTAAATACCGCAGTGGATACAAATATCAGCTGGCCGAAGAATATTCGGTTGGAGTGGCAATCCATCCGGAAAAGAACATCGACACGGAATATATCGCCCTGAACACTACCGGACTGCTGCTGATAAAAGAAGGGTACGCATGGGACGGGCCGTCCGGCCCGACGATCGATACAAAAAATTTCATGCGCGGATCGCTCGTGCACGATTCGCTTTACCAGTTGATGCGCAACGAACTGCTGCCCGCCTCNNGAAGACGGCATGTCGAAATTCCGCGCGTGGTATATTTTGCTCGGCGTCCGGAAGTTCGCGAACTTCGCCGCCTCGCCGGAATCGCGCAAGCCCATTCTCACCGCGCCGTAAGCTTCATTTTCCAAACATTGGAAAAACCGGGTGCGGATTTTCCAGGTCTTGGAAGAACTACAGCGAAAGCAGTTCCTGAACGTCGTTCCAATTAAGAGCCTGCATGAATTCGCCCTCTTTTTCGAGGGTCGCAGCGATAACGCCTTGTTTACGCTGCTGCATCTGCAGAACCTTTTCTTCGACGGTGTCTTTCGTGATGAGTTTGACGCTGTACACCGTGTTTTTCTGTCCGATGCGGTGTGCGCGGTCAGTGGCCTGATCTTCAACCGCCGGATTCCACCACGGATCGTAGTGGATGACCATGTCGGCGCCGGTCAGATTGAGTCCGCTTCCGCCAGCTTTGAGACTAATCAAAAAGACGGGGATTGAGCGATCGGTGTTGAACTGTCGCACAATGCTCTGGCGCTCCTTGGTGGCACCGTCGAGATAGCAGTATTTCAGATCGCGCGCTTCCAATTCCTTCCGCAGGATGCTGAGCATGGATGTAAACTGGCTGAAGACCAGAATACGGTGGCGGGCATCAACCGCTTCGTCGACCAGTTCGAAAAAGAGTTCCATTTTGGCAGACGGAAATTCGCTCTTGAGGTTCGGCAGTTTGAGCAGGTCGAGATGGCAGCAGGTCTGGCGCAGGCGCAGCAGCGTTTTGAAAATCTGCATGCGCGAGCGGTTGAAGCCCTGCGCCTCGACCATGTCGGCGATTTTGCGTTTCGAGCTTTCGAGCAGCTCTTTGTACACCATGTACTGGTCTTTGCTGAGCGTGGCGTGCGCGACGCGCTGGATTTTTTCGGGCAGGTCTTTGGCGACTTCGCGTTTGAGACGGCGCATCAGGAACGGGTGCAGTTTGCGGCGCAGTTTCATCTGCGCGAGTTCGCCGTCGGGCCCGCCGCGGCTGATCGGCAGTTCGTAATGTTCGCGGAACGCTTTATGATTGCTGAGATAGCCCGGCATCAGAAAGTCCATGATCGACCAGAGGTCGGCGACACTGTTTTCGATCGGCGTACCGGTGAGCACCAGTTTCTGCAACGCGCGGATTTTTTTGGCCGAAACGGCGTTCTGCGTCGTGCGGTTTTTAATGTGCTGCGCTTCGTCGAGTACGGCGACGGAAAATTCGTGTTTGAGATATTCGTCGAGATCGCGGCGGAGCAATGCGTACGACGTGATGACGAGATCGCTTTCCGCCACCTTTTCCCAGTGGTCGTGGCGATCGAGTCCGTGCATTTTCAGAACGCGCAGGTTGGGGGTGAACTTTTGGGCTTCTTCGGCCCAGTTTTCGACCAGACTGGTGGGACAAACAATCAGGGCCGGTTTGTTTTTTGCTTTTTCGCTGTGCCGCTCGAGCTGAAGCCACGTGAGCGCCTGAAGCGTTTTCCCTAGGCCCATTTCGTCGGCCAGAATTCCGCAGAAGCCGCTGCGTTCAAGATAGCGAAGCCAATAGACGCCGTCTTTCTGATACGAACGAAGGGTGGCTTCCAGTTTTTCGCCGAGCGGTTCGGGTTCGATTTTCTGTGCGCGGTTCTGGGTTTGCGCCTTTTTCAACCAGTCGGGCGACGCCTCGACATCCACGCCGTCGAGCGAGTGAAGCGACGACTGGACATAGGCGGCGTAAATATCGTTCATGCGGAACGTGCCGGCGCCGCCGCCTGCTCCGAAGGCGCAGTCACTGAAAACTTCGCGGGCGGTTTCGATGGCGTCGATATCGAGCAGAATCGTCCGGCCGTTTTTTTCGATAAACGCTTCACCCATGTTTAGCGCGCGTTGGATTTCGCTTTCGCTCAGGCTTTGCCCGCCGCTGTTTTCGTAGGCGTAGCCAACGTCAAAGAATCCGCCGCCGGCGACTTCGTTCACACGAATCACCGGAGTTGTGAAGTCGACGTCGTCCATGAACGGCGCGACGCGGCCTTCAAGCTCGACGCGCCAGCCGTAGCGGCGCAGGCGCGGAACGGCGCCGCCGAGAAAATTGAGCACTTCGCGCTGGCCAACAATGGAGGTAAGCAGATCGCCGCGATGCCCACGAAGCCCGGAGAAGGCCAGCTTTTCCAGCGCCTGTTTTTCGGCCTCCGGATTGCGCACGCCGTATTCGAGAATGTCGTCGGGCGATGGAATTGAAAAGTTTCCCGCCGCCTCTTCGCGACCGGCAATCAGTATGTTTCCGCCATACTCTGCATACAATTTAGCTGAGAGCGAGGCGGGGCTGCCGCTGACAACGAGACGAAACCGCGGCTCGGCCGGTTTCAGCGTGAACAGATCGGGCGAAACATCTGTGTCGACCTCAATCAGGTTTCCAAGGCTTGGAAGTTCATGATTTAAAAAATGCGGAACCGCGGGACGGGCGATGCGNNATAGATGTTGCGCAACGGCCCGGGTAACAGTTCATCGAGCTTCCGGAACGTATTATTTAAAAAAACCCACCCTTCACGCGCGCCGATGATAAAGAGAGGTTGTTCGTTGTTTCCCGGCAGGTCGACGTGCATCGATAAATTGAGCTCGCCGCAGGTTTCATCGAGATCCATGCGCATCCGCGTACCGATGGACTCGGGCAGAACGGTCAGTGTTTCGCTCGTGCCTTCGTCAACCAAAGGTTTGTTGGTACAAAGCTGCAGAATATTAATGAAGTCCGCTTCCCCGGCGACAAACCGTCCACGCGCCGGACCGTCACAAATATCTTCTAGGACGAACAGCAGGTTTTCGTCGCGCGGTGTGAACGAAAGCGGAATATCCGTCGGAATTTCATG
>DINM01000037.1 GCA_002423675.1 Verrucomicrobia bacterium UBA5540 | reverse complement strand
AGCAGGCCGATTAGGATCAGGTAGTGACCGAAGTCGATATGAAACCATCGGTTCAGCCACGGTTTGAGTAATACAAATAGCAGCGTGGCGAATGCTGTAGCGGAGGCCTGCAGAACAATCGATTTCCAAATGAACCGCTTCAGTCCGGCGGCATTGCGCTGTACGACCAGTTCGGGCACAAAGCGGAAGAGCGCCGCGATCAGACCAAGTCCACAGAAAACGCCCGCCCATTCGGCCAGATTCATACAGATGGCATAGATCCCGTACGACGTACTGCCCAGCAGACGTACCACAAGCACAGAGATTGCAAAATAGACGAAAAAGAGAACCGCCTTGCTGGCGATCATCCATGGAATGCCGGAAACGGCTTCGCGGGCAAAAAAGGCTTCTTCCGGCACTTTGCTTTCGGTTTGTTCGTTCGGCTCCATAACGTCAACAGTAGCTTTTCCTTTTGAGTCCGTAAACTGTGCGCCGGATCAGGCGCTCCGCTTCAAAAAACAGCGCGTGAATGCGGCAGATCGACTTGTTTTTTCGCTTCAAAAACCACGGCGTGGCTGGTTGCATCCACCCCTGTCCCTCGGCCCATTCCAAAAGTTCGGTCACTTTATCAAAATACTCCATGTTCCGAAGCAGCCAGCGCTGCCAAGGTTTCGGACGTCCGCCGAAGTGAATCACGGCACAAGCAGGATCGTCTTCCATGGCATAGCGCCGGATTGGCGGAGGGCCCTCCGCAAACGCCAGCATGGAGCTCATAACTGCTTCATCCAATAGAAAATAGGCAAAGCTCCGGTCGTTCACTACGCCGATCACCGCCTCATCTGAAATCACCTTGCGGATCTGTGCATCCCAGCGTCGGATAAAATCGAGATGTTTGCGATGAATCGCAAAGCAATGTGCATTGCAAGAGGTGTTGATTGCCGGAGTCAGCCGCTCTCCGACATCCTTCCGCCAAACGTCCAACACGCTGCTCGGAAGCGCTCCGGGCCTTTCGCCGTGGGTATACCGCCTTTTGAACAGATAGGCAATTTCCCCCTCCGGCCGCATGCGGATCTGTAGCCCCTCTCCTGCGGATGTGATCAGCGGAGTAATATCGCCGGTAACGATGCAATCCGAATCGATCCACATAATCCAATCGGTTTTAGCGGTCAAAATGGCTGCGGTTTTCTGATAAACGATATTGCGGTGATTTGCTTCATCCGATGCCGCAAACAATGTCACACCGCCGATTTGATGCAACAGCGCACAGTCCACTTCGCCAAGATTATGCGTTACAACATGAACCGGAAGCTCAACGCCGTGACGACGCAAGGAGAGCAGGAGCAGATAGGTGCCCCAAACAAAGTTGTGATCGCAGGCGGTAACAATGGTTTTACTGCTCATGCGCTGTCGAGCTTTCGCTGATTTCCCGTTCAATAAGTGCTTGTGCGGCCGACCGGTTGTGGCAACAATCCAAAGGTATGAAAAAAGCCGGTGTGATTGCAAATCCTAAACGTCCACATGCCGCCGACATCTTCGAGCGTCTGGCTCGTAAAGCCGGCGAACTCGGTATCGAACTGTTTGCAGACAAACGGACGTCGGACTATCTTCCCTCGGCAACCGTTCTGGAATTTGATCAGTTTGCGAAGACGGTTGATGTGTTGCTTGCGCTCGGCGGTGATGGAACCGTCCTCTTCTGCTCCAAATTGCTCGCCGGAGAAAATATTCCAATTCTTGGAATCAATCTTGGCAGCCTCGGCTTCCTCACGGGCGTCGGCGAAGACCGGCTCGAAAGCGCCCTTGACGCATTGGCCGCCGGTGTCGTCGAGCCCGGTGTGCGCACCGTAGCCGATTGCACCGTTCTGCGCGCCGGACAGCGCGCCGGAAGTTACCGGATTCTCAACGATGCCGTCATCGGCTTCGGAAACTCATCCAACATTGTTACGCTTGAACTCGCGGTGGACGGAGAACCGATCGCGTCATTTTCCTGTGACGGTATCGTTATCACAACGCCCACCGGCAGTACCGGCCATTCTCTCTCCGCCGGAGGGCCGATCATCCATCCGTGTGCCGATGTATTCGGCGTCAGCGTCATCTGCCCGCACACGCTCAGCAACCGTCCGATTATCCTGCCGGATCGCAGCCTCGTCGAAATCACCATCCAGCACGCGCACAAAAAACTGTTGCTCTCCGCCGACGGGCAGGACGTTGAAGAGCTGGGCGAAGACGACACGATCCAGATCACCAAAAGCGAAAAACCCGTCACCTTCCTGCACCTACCCGGCTACAGCTACTTTTCCGTCCTCAGCCGCAAACTTCACTGGCGGGGCTCAAGCTTCTGAGATTTATTTTTATGATTCTTCCATTATTCCATTACTCCATTGCTCCAGTCCTCTACCTCTCCTACTGGACCCATAACCTCAACCCGGTTATCTTTCATCTTTGGGGTCCGCTGGCTATTCGCTGGTACGGACTCGCCTACCNNGCTATCTACTGCTTTTGCGCTTGTCCAAACGCGGCGAATTCGCCGTTCCACCCGAAGAACTTTCCAACTTTATCATCCACATCGCCATCTACGGGGTATTCTTCGGTGGACGACTCGGCTACGTTCTCTTTTACGGATGGAACACATTTATTCACGACCCGCTCTTCCTTTTCCGCGCCTGGGAAGGCGGCATGGCCAGCCACGGCGGAATGCTCGGCGTAATCCTGGTCATTCTATGGACGGCGTGGAAAAAAAAGTATTCGTTCTGGAACCTCACCGACGGGCTCGCGCTCGTCACGCCAATTGGTCTGTTCTTTGGACGCATCGCCAACTTCATCAACGGCGCACTCTGGGGAAGACCTACCGACGTCCCGTGGGCCGTGATCTTCCCGCAAGCGGGCGATCCTGTACCGACACCACGCCATCCGTCGCAACTGTATGAAGCTTTTGGCGAAGGAATTTTTCTATTCACCGTCCTGTGGCTTCTGCATCGCACAGCATGGGGAAAACGCGAGGGCGTTCTGAGCGCAGCCTTTCTTATTTTTTATGCCGTAGCGCGCATCACCGTCGAATTCTTCCGCACGCCCGATGAAGGCTACGCCCTCTATTTCGGCTGGGTCACCAAGGGGCAACTTTACTCTTCATTCATGCTGCTCGCGGCAGTCGTTATTATTTTGACAAAAAAACTGTATCGAAAAACCGCCTAAATCCGGGGTGTAATCCCGGAATTCGGTAATATTTCCTGCCGGAAAATATTTCGTCAGCCCCTGAGCTCCGGTATTCTGGAGGGACTTTATGAATACTCTTCCGTCCATTCTCATCAAAAATGCCGATATCGTAAACGAAGGCTCCAGCCGACCGGCAGATGTTCTGATTCGCAATGGGCGCATCGATCGCATCGATGCCTCCATCGAGACACAAACCGATATCGTCATCGATGCAAATGGAAAAGCTCTGTTGCCGGGAATGATCGACTGTCATGTTCATTTCCGCGAACCCGGCCTCACGCAGAAGGCCGATATGCAGAGCGAATCACACGCCGCAGTCGCCGGGGGCGTCACCTCCGTCATGGAAATGCCCAACACCCGCCCGCCCGCCGTCACCAACGAACGGCTCGAAGAAAAGTTCGCTATCGCCGCGCAGAAAATGGCCGTCAACTACTCTTTCTATCTCGGTGCTGCGCTCAATAATCTGGATGAAATCAAAGCGGTCGATCCGAAAAATGTCTGCGGAGTCAAAGTCTACATGGGCTCTTCGACGGGCAACATGCTCGTCGACCGTCTCCAAACCTTGGAAGATTTGTTCCGCGAATGCCCGATCAACCTCTCTGCGCACTGCGAAGACGCGGGTATCATCCAGAAGCATGAACAGATTTTTCGCGAACGCTACGGCGACAAAACTCCGTTCTCCGCACACCCCTTCATCCGCAGCGAAGAAGCCTGCTACCGCTCCTCGCAGATAGCCGTTGATCTCGCCCGCAAGCACGATGCCCGCCTTCATATTCTGCACGTCAGCACCGCCCGTGAACTCGAACTATTCGACGACGGAATCGCCCGCATCAGCAGTCCCCGCGAAAACGAGTTTTATATTGAGCGCGACGAAACCGTTCGGAAAATCACCGCCGAAGCCTGTATTCACTATCTGCACTTCGACAACAGTTCCTACGAAACGCTGGGCGCGAGAATGAAATGCAATCCGGCCATTAAAACCCCTGCCGACCGCGATGCGCTGCTGCGAGGACTGCTCACCGATCGCGTTGACACCATCGGCACCGACCACGCACCGCATACGCTCGAAGAAAAATCGGGAACTTACTGGAGTGCGCCGTCCGGCATGCCCGTCATCCAGTCCGCTTTGCCCTCCATCTTGGAACACTTTCACAGCGGACGACTTTCATTAGAAACGATCGTCTCTAAAATCGCCCACACGCCCGCGCGCATCTTCAGCGTCAAAGAACGCGGATTTATCCGTGAAGGCTATTGGGCTGACTTGGTACTGGTTGACCTGAATAAACCGCAAACGGTCACCAATGAAACCATTCTCTACAAATGCGGCTGGTCGCCCTTCGAAGGCGTCACATTCCACTCATCGGTCGACACCACCATCGTCTCCGGCCAGATCGCCTGGCAGAACGAAAAGAATTTTCCCGCACAAGGACGGCGCCTTGAGTTCGACCGCTGAGTTTTAGGACGATTTGAAATTCAGTCAATCGCTGCCATTAATAAGACGCTTTGGTCTTCATATCACCGATATTGATTGCATCACCATCGACAGTCAGCTCAGAAAGATCGCTGATTTTTAAAATGGCCAGCAGGTTTGCGAGACCTTTACCGCTGCTGATGTCTGTGGAATCATCCGCATCCATGGCCCCCGTGATTTTGCAAAAAGCCGGCAAAGTCATAATCGCTTTGGCCTTTTCAACCTCTGCAACATTACGGGCCTTAGCAATATCCGACGAACGTTTCTGAAGATCCGGCACAATTTCCGCCATGAGTGCCTGCATTTTCTGCATGGTCACGCTCATCAGTTCCGGCTGTTTTTCAATAAACTTTCGTCCAGCCGGCGATTCGTAGAAAGCAATAATATCGTCCAGTTCTTTCGCTGTGAAGACTTCTGCATAAATATCAATGAACATCGGCTTCATTTTTTCCCAAGAGAACTTTTCCATAGAACTTTTCATGTTTTCGTGTATCTGTGCCAATTGTTCTTCTGAACCGTTTTTCTTGTTCATTATTTCAGTCTGCATTTCAACTGCTTGCTGAATGGCGTTGTCATAGTTTTTTCCCACCTGAAGAACTTCCAGTAATTTTTCTGCAGATACACGCGCATCCTGTTGAATGGGAATCGAGGAAGGAATCGCTGCATAACTCGAAAAACAGAATACAGTTAATATGAGAAAATTGCTGATTTTCATATTCCCCCTTTTTTTCCGGACAATGAAAAGTTTCTAATAGATTTTTCCAAGCATTGGAAGTTCGACAGCAGTTTTTTCCAAGCATTGGAAAAATCAATCGAAAAACATCACTCGATAATCGATAATTCCGTCCAGCCGGGTTGAGCGAGGAGATGTTCGAGGAGGACGGCGCAGGCGACGGCGTCGTAGAGGGCGTCGTGGGCTTCGCCGGTCGGGCAGATTTCCCGAATACGGGCTTCAAGACGGAGTCCGGCGATCAAATCTTCAAGTTTGTGGCTTTGNNCCGAAGCGGTGCATGGGGGCCATCTGTCGTAAAAATTTCTTTTCGACAGAAACGTTGTGCGCCACGAGCGGACATCCGGTTACCCACCTTTCCAGTTTCTTCCAAACCTTGGAAACTTCGTCGGCGACAGCGATTTTTTCGCGCAGCTTGTGATGTTTGCCCGGCGCATAGGCATTGAACGGGCGGTTAATGTCGACGCGGATGAGGGTTTCAAACGTCTGTGCTAAATCGACTTTTCCGTTCACCAGCCGTACCGCGCCGACCTCCCAAGGTTCGGTATCGAAACCGGGGACAGAGCCGGTGGTTTCGAAGTCGAGGACCGTAAGAATGGTTTCGCGGATGAGCATGGGTCAGTCGATCCAGCGGACAACAGTTTTTCCGTCGTGTCCATGGATTTTTTCCACTTCATCAATGTTATCGAAGACGGTTACAGAACGATAACGCGAGAGCCAGGCGAGCGCGCATTTACCGTTGTCGAAGAGAACCCCTTCGGCGACGAATCCTGTTCCGGAAACTCCCGTTTCATCCTGACGGCGCTCGAGTACAAAGCGTTTCATGACATCCCTTTCGTTGAGGAAACTAAAACAAAAAAGCCCGCTGATGAACAGCGGGCTTTTTTCCAAACATTGGAACCTTCGGCTTAGCGCGAGTAGNNGGGAGGCGACTCAAGGTAGCGGTCAGGTTCTTGTCGTCCACGGTCAGATATTCCGGCGTGGTGGCAATTTGCTGAGCGGACGGAAAAATTTCCAGTTCGCGGCTCTTTTCGCGCACGGTGATGACATCGCCGATGCGAACCTGATAGGACGGAATGTTGAGTTTCTTGCCGTTCACGCGGAAATGAGCGTGACCAACCAGCTGGCGGGCCTGATAGATGGAACGGGCAAATCCGGAGCGAAGCACAACGGCGTCGAGACGGGTTTCCAGAAGCTGGAGCATGATATCGGCGGTGTTACCGATTTTGCGCGATGCTTTGGTGTAGTAGCCGCGGAGCTGACGCTCGGTCAGGTTGTACTGGTACTGCAGCCGCTGTTTTTCAACGAGCTGTTTGCCGTAGTCAGACTGTTTTCCACGCCGGCGCGACGGGCCGTGCTGTCCCGGCGGATTCGGGCGGCGTTCAAGATATTTCTCACTTTTCGGCGCGAGGGCAATACCCAGACGGCGCGATTTCTTAATCTTCGGTCCATTATACTTCATGTAACTCTCCGTTTTGGTTTCTGTACCTGTTGTTCCGCCCGATTAAGCCCGTTGGGGCCGCCGTTTTAGAGGTTCTCATTTCTGGCGATCACTTTCGTGAACATCCTCCGGCGAAACGAGGGCGAATTAAAGCGATGCGCCACGATGAAGTCAACCACAAGAAACGTTCTTTTTACTTGCCTTGCAAAGCAAAGTTCCCATCATGTGGCGCTTGATTTTCAACCCGATTCGAAAAGGATTTACAGTATGAAAGACGTTAAAAAAGTTGCCATTCTAACCGCAGGCGGTCTGGCCCCCTGCCTCTCCTCCGCAATCGGCGGGCTGATCGAGCAATACACCAAAGTGGCCCCAAAAGTTAAAATCATTTGCTATACAGGCGGTTACAAAGGCCTCCTTCTTGGAGAATCCATTACGGTGGATGCCAAAATCCGTAAAAAGGCGGCCGTTCTCCATAAACACGGCGGCAGCCCCATAGGCAACAGCCGCGTGAAGCTTACCAATGTAGAGGACTGCGAAAAACGCGGTCTGGTGAAAAAAGGCCAGAATCCGCTGGAAGTGGCCGCCAAACAACTCGTGAAAGACGGCGTAGACGTTCTTCACACCATCGGTGGCGATGACACCAACACAACCGCGGCTGACCTCGCCGCTTATCTTAAGGATAACAGCTATGACCTGACGGTGGTCGGCCTGCCGAAAACCATTGACAACGACGTCTTTCCGATCCGCCAGAGCCTCGGCGCATGGACCGCCGCCGAAGAAGGCGCAAAATATTTTGAAAACGTGGTGGCGGAACATAACGCCAATCCGCGCATGCTGATCATCCATGAAGTGATGGGCCGCAACTGCGGTTGGCTGACAGCCTATACCGCACAGGTTTACCGCGACCGTCTGAACGCCATGGAATTTGTACCCGGCATCGGCCTGAGCAAAATCCGCAAAGATGTCCACGCCATTTTTGTTCCCGAGATGGAAATCAACATTAAGGCCGAAGCCGCCCGCTTGAAAAAAATCATGAACGACTGCGACTGCGTAAATATCTTCATTTCTGAAGGCGCTGGTCTGGAAGCCATCGTTGCACAGATGGAAGCCGCTGGCGAAGAGGTACCGCGCGATGCATTCGGTCACGTCAAGCTCGACGCCGTCAATCCCGGAAAATGGTTCGGCAAACAGTTTGCTGACATGCTTAACGCTGAAAAAGTGCTCGTACAAAAAAGCGGCTATTTTGCCCGCGCCGCCGCCGCAAACAAGGCCGACCTTAAACTAATCAAGCGCTGCGCCAATAAGGCCGTTGCCTGCGCGCTGAAACACATTAGCGGAGTGGTCGGCGAAGACGAGAATCAGGACGACAAATTGCGTGCCATTGAATTTCCGCGAATCAAGGGCGGCAAGCCCTTTGATATCGACGTTAAATGGTTCGGCAAACTGCTGGCCGAAATTGGACAGGCCAAGGGCGCAAAAGTTCACGTGCATCATTAGGAGGCTCTCAACCTCCTGAAAAAGCGGCCGCCAGGCCGCTTTTTTTGATGACAGCCGTTCGGGCATTTATAGTTTTTTTCTTACATTTTAAGTGATAGACTTTAGCCATGAAAAATACTCAACCCTTTAAAATCTGTCCGAATTGCGGGATCTCCTGGCAAACAATGGAGCTGTTTCTGGCGGATCCCGACTTGAAAATGGAGGGATATCAGGTTCATTTTCTGGACCTTAAGAGCGGCCTCTTCTATTTCAGCCATTTGAGTGAAAACTGCGGAACCACTCTCGCGATTCCGGTCGGAGATTTTTCCAGTCTGAGTGATCGCCCTATGCTGACATCGCATGGCAAACAGCCGGATGGCTGTCCAAATCTCTGTGTGCGGGAAGGCAGCACGGAGGCTTGCCCGGTTGAGTGTGAATGCCTCTGGGTGCGCGAGATTATGCAGGTAATTCAGAATTGGGAGAAACAGCCGGTCTAACCAATGGGAATGCCGCCAACGGCGCTCTCGACTGCGGGCTCCCGGCGTTCAATTAATTCNNAATACGCCCTGCTTCAGCACCAGCACAATCAACAGTTCGCCGGCCGCGAAAAAAAACCATGCCAGAGTCGTTTCATACCACATCACAAAATGCGTATCGCCCGCACCGCGCAGCGCGCCGGAAAGAATCAAATTGGTCGCGTCCATTAATCCCCAACAGGCGGCAAACGTAAGCAGGGTTCGCGCAAGCGTGACAATTTCGTCAAACGGCACATCGCCACGTGCAAAGAGACGGATGTAGATTTCCGGCATCAGTACAAAAGTCAGTGCCGCGCAGACGGTATAAATCCAGCCAATATGCACGGCGCGCCAGCCGGCGATGCGGGCCCCGTCAAAATCACGTCGTCCCATATGCTGGCCGACCAGGGTACCGGCCGCCTGCCCGATTCCGATCGACGGCATAAAGGCAATTAGATTGACGCTCAATGCAATATTGGCCGCTATGAACGCAGTTTCGCCAAGCCGCCCGATTAGCATTACAAACAGCGCAAACGCACCAATATCCAGTGCCAGATGAATCCCCGCCGGAATACCAAACCGCAAAAGCCGCCGAAAAAGCGGCGCGTCAAAATAGAACAGGCGGCGCGTGTTGAACAGCCGGACATTTTTAGTAGAAAAATAGAGCCCGAACATAATCAGAGGAGAGACAAATCCTGAGATCACCGAGGCCAGCGCTGCACCCGCCACGCCCATTTCTGGAAACGGCCCGATCCCGAAAATCAGCAGTCTGTTCAAAACCAGATTAACGACTGTTCCCAGCAGTGCACAAAACATAATAACTTTCGTGAGACCGCGCCCGGAGAAAAAACTGCTGATGGCGGACGACAACGGAAGAAACACCCCGCCAGCCAGTAGAATGGTCAGATAGGTTTTTGCTGCGGCCATCACAGCCGGTACGTGTCCGCTGAGCGAGAGTATTCCGCGTCCGACGGGGATCATGAGGAGAATCAGCGGGAACGAAAAAAGTGCCAGCAGAACGGCCTGTGCGACAGACCGGCTGCAACCGTGCAAATCTCCGTTCCCGTAATACTGTGCCACCAGACTGTTGGCGAACGCCGCCGTGGCCATAAACCCGCACACCAGCGTAAAAAACAAAATACCCGCCGGAACGGCGGCCTGCAAAGCCTCCGGGCTGTACCAGGCCAGAAACATACGGTCACAAAAGTTCTGTATGCTAAAGGAGGCTGAGGTGATGATCAGCGGAACGGCAATGCGCAATACGGCAAGATATGATGACGATCCATGTGATTTCATGTTACAACCCGTTGCAACGTGGTTTTAGAAATTTTTTTAAAAAAATGGCAGGCATTGCCGCCTAGGGTTCGGGTACGGCAGCAGCCGGATTGCACAACCACTGTGGGAATTCTCAGCGCCCCGATCATTTTCCCATTGGGGTAAAAATTCTCTGTATACACCTTGGAAAACTGAAATCGCAGAATTTCAAACACCTGTTCAACCGCCTCCTGATTGGCGTTTAAAACGGTGTCATAAATCTTGCGACTGCGAAACATGCAATTAACTGTACGTGAGCCGTGAGCGCTTTGACAAGCGGGCTCTTCAGATTCCGAAAATTTCCCGCTTTTCCGAACATTGGAAGAACTCATCGGTCTTTTTCCAATGTTTGGAACCCCGACGGACAATCGGCATTTTCCGCCCGACACACTTTTAAAGATATAGTTTTTGTTCGCTCGTCAATCCTACGATACGTCCCACCCGGATCCGTTTTTCCCGTAAAACCTTATTTTCAACCCGATTTTTAAAGGCTCAAACATAACGTCATCCGTTTGTCGGGTTCGCGGATCGAAAAAAAAGCGGGATTCTCCCTTTACAGAAATCAGCTATCCGGGAGATCCTTATCGCTTTTCACGTGCTGTCTCGGGGGAGATTCAAAGCACACAGGGGGAAAAACATGCAACGGAAAATTTTAATTTTATCCGTACTGCTCAGCGTCGCGGGTTTCCGCGTCCAGGCGAGCGGTTTTCTGGATAACGAAGATCGTCAGATCATCGCTACCTGCCTTGTCTTGGAAGCGGGCGGGGAAGGCGCAGAAGGAATGCAGGCCGTTCTCAATGTGATTCTGAACCGGTCGGGCGGCTATTTGCAACGCATGGTGCCCGAAACCATCAAATATGGTGCGTTCTCCTGCATGGAACCGATCTGGCACACCGACTCGCCGGACTACAACCAGCTCGTCCAGCGCGCCATGAGCCAGACCGGAGCGTACGACGAAGCCCTGCAACTGGTTGCTCTCATGGAAGAGGGCTTTCTCTGGGACAATACCTGCGGAGCCACCCACTATCATGCGGCCTCGATCCATCCCTACTGGGCTGACAGTCTGCGCTACCTTACCACCATCGGGAACCACCTTTTTTATGTAGAGCCCGGACGTCAGGTCGCCTCGCTTTAACATAAAACTTACATCCGGTCTAAATAGAGTCCTGCCGCATACAAACATTGTGCCGCCAGGGCTCTTTCTTTAGAGTGTTGCGGCTTTTTATCTCAGTAAAGGAACCTGTTTATGGCGAGCAATATTCTGACAATCACGATCGGCGCAATTCTGGTTAACAATTTTGTGCTTTCGAAGTTCCTCGGCATCTGCCCTTTTCTGGGAGTCTCCAAAAAACTGAGCACAGCACTCGGCATGTCCGGCGCCGTCATTTTCGTCATGACGCTTGCCTCACTGGTTACGTCGATTATTTATAAATATATTCTCTCTCAAACCTTCATCATCAACGGAACCACCATCAATCTCACCTTCCTGACGATTCTGGTCTTTATCGTAGTCATCGCCGCACTGGTGCAGCTGGTCGAAATCATCCTTCAAAAATTCAGCCCCCCGCTCTATCAGGCGCTCGGCATCTTCCTCCCGCTGATCACCACCAACTGCGCGGTACTGGGCGCGGCGGCACTCAACGGACAGGCCGGCCGCGGCATCATCGAATCCACCGTCTTCGGCACCTGCTCTGCCATCGGCTTCGCGCTGGCGCTGGTGCTCTTCTCCAGCCTGCGCGAAAAACTCGATCTCGCCAAAGTACCGGTTCCGCTTCAGGGAACCGCCATCGGACTCATCACGGCCGGAATTCTGGCCATGGTCTTCATGGGCTTTTCCGGACTGGTCTAAATCTTAACCTGAGACTGCTATGACGATAATTATCACTGCCATTCTATTTGCCGCCGGACTCGGCGCCATCCTTGCGCTCATCATCGGTACGGCCGCCAAGGCCTTTGCCGTTGAAAGCGATCCACGCATCGAAACCGTCACCGACATGCTGCCCGGCGCCAACTGCGGCGGATGCGGCTATGCCGGTTGTGCCGACCTCGCCAAAGCCATCGTTGAAGGCCGCGCCGATCCCGTGCTCTGCCCCGTCGCGCCGCCGGAAGGCGCCGCGCGGATTGCTGAATATCTAGGCATTACCACACAGGAAAAAGAAAAAGTCATCGCTGTCGTCAGATGCTCCGGCGACTGTGCCGCCACTGTGCGCTCTCCGTATAATGGAGTTGGCGACTGCCGTTCCGCCGCACTCGTCGCGGGCGGCTCCAAAGGCTGCGACTACGGCTGTATCGGCTTCGCCTGCTGCGCCCGAGCCTGCCCGTT
>DINM01000072.1:10784-11113 GCA_002423675.1 Verrucomicrobia bacterium UBA5540 | reverse complement strand
ATGCCGTGATAGTCCGCCACGTCTGCATTCAGGAAACGCGCTCCTTCCCGGATAAGATAGAAGATCACAGTCAGGAAAGGTGAAATCTAAATCACCGCTGGGTATGATTTTAGTTAGACTCCTGCTTTTGTTCGGATGATTCCTTTATGCCATCAATGATCTGCACCGTCTTGTCCCAGAACTCCCGGAAAACCGGTTTTAATTTTTCCGCTACCAATCTGGTTTGCTCCGGCATGACCGCAAGCACCGGATAGGTGACCGATCGATTTTTAGTTGAGTCACTGACCAGGTGTGTCCGGTCCAGAAACCATACCACATAGGAAAAGCAC
>DINM01000072.1:0-10633 GCA_002423675.1 Verrucomicrobia bacterium UBA5540 | reverse complement strand
TGTTTATATTAGACGTAAGTCAGGTACAGTTAGATGAAGGCCTGTTAGATATATACATCAATATGGTTATATTTGAAGGTTAAAATCTCCAATGAATAGCATCCGTCGGCATATCCTGTTAATGGTCTGGATTGTCTTTGGAGCCGTAGTTGCCAAAGGCCAGGTGTCCAGGGACACCCTGGCAGCGGTTTTTCATATTGGAGATCACACAGAAGCCTTCGAACAGCTATTTCTACAATATACCCATCTGGCTAATCAGTTAAATCAGGACCACGAGCGTGCCTATGCTTATTGGACCGATATGCTCCAGAAGATGGATATGTACTCCGAAGAAGTAGGCGTATCCCTTGATGGATTGCAGTTGCTGCTCTATGCTTTCTNNTGATGTTCCCCGGCAGGGCTGCCTTAACCCTGTTTATGTTATTGTTTTTAATAATATGATTGTTAAATTTGTTTGGGCAGAAGGTGAGCGCCTACTCCTTAGGGAACTTATTACCTTTGTCGCCTGGATCTATTTGAGAAAACTACAAACATGAGTAACCCGGTTCAGTATACAGAAGATAACATCAAATCCCTGGATTGGAAAGAGCACATCCGCCTTCGTCCCGGTATGTACATCGGAAAACTAGGCGATGGAAGTGCTCCCGATGATGGCATCTATATCTTATTAAAAGAGGTTTTTGATAATGCCGTCGATGAATACGTCATGGGCTTTGGGAAAGTAATCGATGTGATGATCAATGACCGGGAAGTAACCATTCGGGATTACGGCCGTGGAATTCCACTGGGTAAAGTGGTAGAGTGTGTTTCCCGCATCAACACCGGAGCCAAATACAACGACGACGTCTTTCAGTTCAGTGTCGGTCTTAACGGTGTCGGCACCAAAGCCGTCAATGCGCTCTCCAGTTACTTTGTAGCCCGCTCGCATCGCGAGGGACAATTTGTTGAGGCCCGTTTCACGCAAGGCGTTCTCGAAGCCGAAGACAAAGGCGTTTGTAAGAGCGAAGAAAACGGAACCTTCATCAGCTTTTCGCCGGATCCGGAAATTTTTAAAGCCTACAAATTCCGCGAAGATCACATCGAACGCCGCTTGCGCTTTTATTCCTACCTCAATGCGGGACTTACCCTCATCTTCAACGGAAAGAAAATCGTCTCTGAAGGCGGACTGCTCGACCTCATCGCGGATGAAAGCGAATTTGAAAAAATTTACGAGCCGTTCCACTACCGCGATAAAATGCTCGAAATCGCCTTCACACACACCAATCGCTTCAGCGAAGACTACTATTCCTTCGTCAACGGACAGTTCACCAGCGATGGCGGTACCCACCTCAGCGCCTTCCGCGAAGGACTGCTCAAGGCCGTCAACGAATACGCCGATGGAAAATTCGATGGCGACGATGTACGCGAAGGGATTCTCGGCGCCATCGCCATTCGCCTCAAAGAACCGATTTTTGAATCGCAGACCAAAAACAAACTCGGTAACACCGAAATCCGTTCGGACCTTGTTGCGAACATCAAAAAAGTCATCGTCGAAATGCTTCACCGCAACAAGCCGGCGGCCGATCAGCTCATCGATAAAATCAAAGACACGCAGCGCCTTCGCAAAGATCTGCAGGATGTCAAAAAGCTGGCCCGCGAGCGCTCAAAGGCGGTATCCATTCGTGTTCCGCAGCTCAAAGACTGCAAGCAGCACTTCAGCAAAGAAAAGGCCGCGCACGAAGACACCATGATTTTTATCACCGAAGGGCAGTCGGCCGCCGGCTCGCTCGTCAGCTGCCGTGACGTCACGCGGCAGGCGATTTACACCCTCAAAGGCAAACCGCTCAACGTGTGGGACCTCAAGCGCGATGCACTCTATAAGAACGTCGAACTCTACAATCTCATGCGCAGCCTCAACATCGAAGAATCTGTCGACGCGCTGCGTTACGGCAACGTCATCCTCGCCACCGACGCCGACGTCGATGGCCTGCACATCCGCAATCTGATGATCACCTTTTTTCTGCGCTTCTTTGAGCCGATTGTTCGCGATGGGTTTCTTAAAATTCTGGAAACTCCGTTGTTCCGCGCCCGCAACAAAAAGGAAACCATCTATTGCTACTCCGAAAGAGAGCGGGATGTTGCGCTGGAAAAACTCGGACGCGGTGCGGAAGTCACCCGCTTCAAAGGGCTCGGCGAAATCTCACCCGGCGAATTCAAAGGCTTTATCGGTAAAGAAATGCGGCTCACTCCGGTCGTGGTCGACGAAGATCACTCCATTCCTGAAGTGCTCACCTTCTACATGGGCAAAAACACGCAGGAACGCCGCAGCTACATCATGGACAATCTGGTAGTGGACGAAGAAATCCTATGAGCGAAGAACAGGAATTCCTTTTCGGCGAGGCGCCGGAAACTAAAAAAACCGCGAAAAAGGCGGCCGCCGTCAAGAAACCCGTCAAACCGGAAGAAGAGCCGGAAGAAACTCCCGTTCCGGAAAAACGAACCCGGACGCACCTCGCGCTCGATTCCGAACACGGCCCGCTCCGCAAACTGGTGGACTACAACTTTCTGCAGTACGCCTCCTACGTTATTTGCGATCGCGCCATTCCCAATGTGGAAGACGGCCTCAAACCCGTGCAGCGCCGCATCATGCACGCGTTGCACGAAAAAGATGACGGACGCTTTATCAAAGTCGCCAATGTCGTCGGCCACACCATGCAGTATCATCCGCACGGTGACGCCTCTATCAATGATGCGTTAGTGAATCTGGCCAATCTCGGTGGCTATTTGATCGAAGGGCAGGGGAACTTCGGAAATATCTTCACGGGCGACCGCGCCGCCGCTCCTCGATACATCGAGTGCCGTCTTACGCAGCTGGCTCGCGAAGAGTTGTTTAATAAAGAACTCACCCGCTACATTCCAAGCTATGACGGACGTAATAAAGAGCCGGTCGTTCTTCCCTGCAATNNTCTCATGCTCGGCGCAGACGGCATCGCCGTCGGTCTTTCGACAAAAATTCTGCCCTACAACTTCATTGAACTCCTTCAGGAGCAGATTGAAATCCTGCACGAAAAAGTGCGCACGCCGCACAAATGCACCGCATTGCCGGATTTCCTCACCGGCGGGCTCATGGACGTTTCCGAATATGACAACGGCACCGGAAAAGTCAAAGTCCGTGCAAAAATTGAAGCACGCAGCGGCAACCGGCTAACCATCACCGATCTGCCTTACGGCCAGACCACGGAATCGCTCACTACGTCGATCGAAGATGCTGTAAAAAAGAAAAAAGTGGCAGTACGCGCCATCAATGATTTCACGGCTGAAAAGGTCGAGATTGAACTGGTTCTTTCCCAGGGCGCCGACCCCGAGCAGGTTAAACAGGCACTGTATGTCTTCACGGCCTGTGNNCAACCGCCCGGTTGAAATGACCGTCGATGAAATCCTGCACCTCAACACCAAACAGCTTCTCACGATTCTTGAGGCCGAACTCAATCTCAAAAAAGACAAACTGCTTGACGCCTTTCACACCAAAACACTCGTCCAGATCTTTGTCGAAAACCGGATCTATAAAAAGATCGAGCAGTGCAAAACCTACGAAGCCGTTCATAAAGCCGTTCTGGACGGGCTCGAACCGTTCAAAAAAATGCTGCGTCGCCCGGTTGTGGACGAAGACATCGAAATGCTGCTCGCCATCCAGATCAAGCGCATTTCGCTCTTCGACATGAACAAAAACAAAGAGGACATCGAAAAAATCCTTGCCGAGCTGGCCGAAGTGGAGAAAAACCTCAAGAGCCTGACCGTCTATGCCACCCGTTATCTCAAAGAGCTCATCAAAAAATACAAAGACCGCTATCCGCGTCTCACACAGATCAAAACCTTTAAAGAGATCGAAGTGCGCGAATTGACAGCCACCGAACTCGACCTGAAACATGACGCCGACGCGCAATTTGTCGGCACAGCCGTCAAAGGCGAATCACTGATGAAATGCTCCTCGCTCGACAAGCTGATCTTTGTTTGGGACAACGGCCGCTATCAGATGGTGCCGCCGCCCGAAAAACTTTTCGTCGACGGCAACCTGCTCTATAACGCCATCTTCGACCGCGATCGCGAAATGACCTGTGTTTACACGCACCAGCGCGCCACCTACATCAAGCGCTTCACCTTCGGTGGCACCATCATGAACCGCGATTACCAGATTGCGCCCGAAGGTTCGAAAATCATCTACTGGCAGGAAGGCTGTCCGGATGAACTCTACCTGCANNCCTGCGTTACCGTCCCGCCAAAGGGCAGCGCATTCACCAGCAGTTCTTCAAACTTAAAGACCTCGCCGTGAAAGGCTCCAAAGCCAAAGGCAACCGCCTCACCACCAAATCGGTACAATATATCGACAGCAAACCCGGACGCTGGTGGCGCGATGACGAAGAAACCCCGCAAGGTGTTCTTCTGTAGCGGTCATGAAGTCTATTTATAATATCCAGGCATTGGGAACTCTCTGTCGGGACGCGCATCAGCGGAAACTCTTCCTGAATGCCTTCTGCAAAAAGGCCCTCCCTTTAGAAAGCTGTTTGAAGAAGGCTCCGGAGTTGATTGGAAAACTGGTTTTCCAAACCTTGGAAATTATTGACCGACACGATTCCAAAATCGATGGCGCCACCAAGCTCGTTTTCCGGACTCAGGAAGGACATCGAGTCGAATCCGTTATTCTGCGCATCGCTTCCGGCCGCACCAGTCTCTGCATCTCCTCACAGGTCGGCTGCGCCGCTGACTGTCAGTTTTGCGCCACTGGAAAACTCGGATTCATCCGCAACCTCACCGCCGCCGAAATGCTCGATCAGGTTTTGTTGGCCAAGCGGCTCCTGCGCGAAGAAGGGCGGACGCTCCGCAACGTCGTCGTCATGGGAATGGGCGAGCCGCTGCGCAACGAAGAAAATCTTTTCCAATGTTTGGAAACGCTGCGCGACCCGTGCTTCTTCAACCTCTCCGAAAACCACCTCATGGTCTCCACCGTCGGCATACCCGACGCCATGCTCCGCTTTGCCGAACGCTTTCCGAACATTCAACTGGCGTTGAGTCTGCATAGCGCCCGGCAGGAAATCCGCGAATGCATCATGCCCGTCGCAAAGTTCCAAACCTTGGAAAAACTGAAAACCGTTTTTCCAATGCTTGGATCCGAGCGTAGCGAGAGAGGCACCGCGAATGCGGGGCAACGACCGAAGGGAGAGGCAAAAAAAGGATTTATGGTCGAATACCTGATGCTCAAAGGCATCAACGATAATCCCGAAGATCTTGCCGCGCTGATTGAGTTTCTTCAAGGAACTCAAGCGCACATCAACCTAATTCAATTCAACGGCTATCCCGGTGCGCAGTTTGAACCGGTTGCGGAAGAAGTTCGCAAAGCCTTCGGCGATGAATTGAAAAAGGCGGGGTTCAAAACCACCCTGCGCTACTCCCTCGGCGACGACATCGCTGCCGCCTGCGGCCAGCTGGATGGGAAATAATCCCGTTTCAGCGGGAAACCAGTCGCCGGTTTTTCTGCCGGTATTGTCCGGCAGATAGGCCGAACTTCCGCTTGAAACAGCGGTTGAACCATGCTGCATTGTTGAATCCGGAGTCCATCAGGATGTCCAGTACGGTCCGGTCGGTTGTGCTCAGCAGTTCGGCAGCATGTTGCAGTTTCAGTCGGGTGACATATTCTCCCGGTGTGATTCCCATTGTCTTTTTCATAGTGCGATTGAGATGTTCAGGAGAACGCCCGGACAGTTGTACGAGTCGATGCAGTCCTAGCAGCCGGTTTTCCGGTTGATCCATCTGTTCACAGGCCACTCTCAGCCACCCCGGGGAAACAGTTTGTTTCTGACTTTGAAATGCAAGGGGAATGAGCACATCCAGCAACATGGATATGGTTTCCATAGAGGTTTGTTCGCAGAGGAACGGATTGGCGCTGCGAATTATTTCCAGTTTGCCCAGCAGAACCTGCCACAGTGCAGGAGAACAGGTCAGTGAGCCATAAGCGCGATGAACGGATTCCCTTCGCGTTTCCGGAAGAAGGCTCACAGCCTGCTCGAACAAACTGCTGTCAAAAGCGATATTTGTGATTTTTGCCGGACTGCCGTCATGGGATCGGAACGCATGTGCGTCATCGGGTCGGATAAATACTGCACTCCGTTCTTTCAGTGTTTCACACCGATCGTTGATCTGATGATCAAGACAGCCGTTTCGTACGAGAAATATTTCGTGAAAGGTATGGTTGTGCGGTTCGGTGAAATGACGGTCGAAAAAAATTCCATCGCCGATGTAAACCGGAAATTCTGCCAGATAGTCGTCGTATTGAATTTGTTCCATTTTATCAATATAGTATCTAAAATATCGTATAAGTAGACGATTTATGTCTTAAAAGTATTATACATTGTCGTTCAGGAAACAAGGAGGACTTTTATATGATGACTTCGCGGGAACGAATGCTGACAGCTCTGAGCAATGGACGTCCTGACCGGTTGCCCTGTCAGGTACATGGATGGATGGATTACTATCTGCATCACTACTTAGGCGGGATGGACTGGTGGCAGGCATATGAGCGGTTTGGTATGGACATCGCGATGTATGTGTCTCCTCAATACAGGTACGATGAAAAAAATTTGGCCAATTGGATTGTCGAACGTCTGGATATGGGCGTTGACAGTTCAGGCAGCCGTCTATGGCAGGAAATGATCAGCAACCCGAAAGGTGTTCTGCATCAGGCCGGCGGGCAGAACGAAATCACATCGTGGGTGACCGAGCATATTTTAAAAACCGAACAGGATTTTGAGATCTGGAATGAATTTTATCCGGTTCCGGTTGCTGTGGATCTGACCATTTTGCATAAGACGTATGACCGGCTAGGTGACCGGGGCATTATCCGCTCTCATCCGTTCAGTCCCGGACAGGGAAGTCCGTGGCAGAGTTTTTGTACGCTGATTGGGACCGCTGAGGCCATTTATATGTCCGTGGACAACCCTGAATTCCTGCATCATGCTCTGGATGAAATTCTTAAAAAGACGCTGCATGTGACTGAGCTGTGGAAGGGATCGCCTGCCGATATGGTGGAAATTGCCGGTGGTGCAGGCTCCAGCACGGTTATCAGTCCGACTTTGTTTGAAGAATTCTGCCTACCTTATGACCGCCGGCAGGTCGAGGCTTTTCACAGCCTGGGGATTAAAACGGTAACGCATCTGTGCGGCGGCCTTATGCCGATGCTGGAACTGGTTGCCCGGAGCGGAACCGATGGGCTGGAAACGATGACTCCGAAGTCGATGGGTGGAGACTGTGACCTGAAGGAGGCTTCCCGCAGAGTCGGTGACAGGCTGTTCTTCATTGGCGGTTTCGATCAACAGTCTGGGTTTGAACGCGGAACACCGAAGGCTGCCCGTCGACAGGTCTTTGAATGTTTCGAAGCAACAAAAGATCATGCGGGGTACATCATTGCGCCGTCCGACCATTTCTTTCACGGAGCGCCTGAAAATATTCAGGCTTTTGCTGATGCGGCGAAGGAATGTGTGTACTGAGGCACCGGAATTTCCAAGCCTCGGAAATTACAGTTTACCTTTGCTTGATGGAACCGCATCGAGAGCACGTTCGTCGGCGGTGCAGGCCATGCGCAGGGCGCGGGCGACGGCTTTGAAAACAGCTTCGTGGGCATGGTGCAGATCGTCGCCGTATTTCTGGTCGATGTGCAGGTTGATTTTGGCGGTGTCGCAGAACGAGCGCCAGAAGTGACCAAAGATATCGGTGTCGAAGTCGCGGATGAGATTCTTTTTGTTGGCGATATTATAGACGAGGTAGGGGCGACCGCCGAGATCAAGCGACACTTCCGCACTGGCGAGCGCGTCGTCCATCGGGAGAACCCAGAACCCGTAGCGGTTGATGCCGCGCCTTTCGCCGAGCGCTTTGTTGAAGGCTTCGCCGAGTGCGAGCGCTACATCCTCGACGAGGTGGTGGTAGTCCACGTGGATATCGCCTGTGGCTTTAATGTCCATGTCGATCAGTGAGTGCTTGGAAAGAAGGTCGAGCATGTGGTCGAAAAACGGCACGCCGGTTTCAATAGAATACTTGCCGGTTCCATCGAGATTGATCGACAGTTTGATATCGGTCTCGCCGGTTTTGCGTTCAATGGTTGCTTTACGCGTTTTCATGACAGTTCCTCGCTTGATTTCTGGATGACTGGTGGCATCTTAAATATTTACTGCAAAACGAAAAGGAGATTCTTATGGCGCAGGCGGCGGCAAGACATATTCTGGTGGATACGGAAGCGGAGTGTAACAAGCTCAAGCAATTGATTGAAAACGGCGCGGATTTCGCGGCATTGGCTAAAGAGCACTCCTCATGCCCGTCGGGACGGCAGGGCGGGGCGCTCGGTACCTTTGGTCCCGGACAGATGGTTCGCGAGTTTGATGAAGTCGTTTTCAGTGCGCCTATCGGCGAAGTGCAGGGCCCGGTCAAAACCCAGTTCGGCTACCATCTGGTCGAAGTGACCCTTCGCAACGACTAAAAACATTAACCACGAAATACACGAACCACACGAAAAGGATCAATTGCTTTCGTGTATTTAGTGTATTTCGTGGTTTAACCTCCGGCCTTCTTGACCGTGTAGTCGAGTTTCTGGAGTTCAGCAACAAGGATGTCGCGGTGGTCGCCCTGAATTTCGATGACCCCGTTTTTTAGGGTGCCGCCGGTGCCGCACAGTTGCTTGAACTTTCTGGCCAGCTTTTCGAGCGCTTCAGGGTGGGATGGAATCCCGGTAATGACGGTGACGCCCGCGCCTTTTCTCCCTTTGGTTTCGCGCCCAACACGTACTACACCGTCATTCTTCTGCTTCGGTTGCTGTTTTTGTTTCTTTTGTTTCCTGGGCGGAAACTTTGAGCCCGGAGCAGATTGTTTCCACTCCGGGCCCATATTAAAACCACTGAGATCAATATCCATGACTACTCAGCCGGAGTTTCCGAGGTTTCCGATTCTGCGGGAGCTTCCGTTATTTTGACGGTTTCGCCCTCTGCACCTTCTTCAATTTCCGGAGCATCGTCTTCCGGATCGAGGACGGCGGCGGAAACAATCTTGTCGCCTTCACTGAGGTTGAAGAGACGAACGCCCTGTGTGTTGCGGCCGATGACGCGCAGATCGCCGGCCCCGATGCAGATCATCTGTCCACCCTCAGAGATGAGCATCAGGCGATGCTCTTCGGTCACGGCATGAGCACTGACGACCTTGCCGTTTCGCTCCGTGGTCTGGATACTGATAATCCCTTTGCCGCCGCGGCTTTGCAGTCGGTATTCGTCGAACTGAGTGCGTTTGCCGTAGCCGTTTTCGGTGATGGCCATCATGGTGGCTTCAGTGTCGACGACGTCGATGGAGACCACTTCATCATCATCCGTCAGGGTAACCCCTTTGACCCCGCGTGAAACGCGGCCGAGCGGGCGGGCATCCTGCTCCTTGAAGCGGATGGCTTTGCCGTTCTTCATGCTGAGGATGATTTCATCCTCGCCGCTGGTCAATTTGACGCCAAGCAGTTTGTCATCGTCATCGATGTTGATCGCTTTGACTCCGGCGGCACGAACGTTCTTATAGGCGGAGAGAACGGTTTTTTTGATGATGCCTTTACGGGTGGCCATGATCAGATTGTGCGCATCGTCGTCGAGTTCGCGTACACAGAGAATGGCGGCCAGTTTTTCGTCGGGTGCCATTTCGATGACGTTGGCGAGCGAGATACCGCGCGCCTGGCGGCTGCCTTCCGGTACGTAGNNGCTTCGGTGAAGCAGAGCAGATAGTCGTGCGTTGAGGCGCTGAAGATGTGCTCCACGAAATCCTCATCTTTGGTGCTCATGCCGATGACGCCTTTGCCGCCACGGCGCTGCTGGCGGTAGGTGTCGGTCGGGACGCGCTTGATGTAGCCGGTGTTGGAGAGGGTGATCACACACGACTCATCGGCGATGAGGTCTTCCATGTTGATTTCACCTTCGTTGATGCACAACTCGGTACGGCGCGGTTCGCCGTATTTGGCGCGGATCTGTTTNNAAGAGGCGCATGTCGAGAATGGCTTTGGCCTGAATTTCACTCAGCCCGAATTTGGAGCTCAGTTTTTCCTGAGCTTCTTCGCGGTTTTTCGACTCGCGGATGATCTTTACGACGTCGTCCATGTTGTCCATGGCGATCAGGAAGCCTTCGAGGATGAGGGCGCGCGCCTGTGCTTTTTCGAGGTCGAACTGCGTGCGACGGGTGACGACGTCGAAACGGTGGTCGATGAAGCACTGCAGGACTTCTTTGAGATCCATTACACGCGGCTTGCCTTTATCAATGGCGAGCATGATCGAGCCGAAGGTCGATTCCATTTGCGTGTATTTGTACAGACCGTTCAGCATGACACGCGGAACGGCGCTTCGTTTGAGTTCGACGACGAGGCGAATGCCTTCCTTGCCGGACTCGTCGCGGATGTCGGAGATGCCGTCGAGGATCTTGTCGCGCACCAGCTGAACCATTTTCTGAATCAGCAGCGTTTTATTCAGCGCGTAGGGGATCTCACTGATGATGATGCGCGCTTTCCCGTTTTCATCTTCTTCGATTTCTGCGCGGCCGCGCATTTTGATTTTGCCGCGTCCGGTGGTGTAGAAATCGCGGATGGAGCCGAGAC
>DINM01000014.1 GCA_002423675.1 Verrucomicrobia bacterium UBA5540 | reverse complement strand
GCGGAATTGGTAGACGCACTGGACTCAAAATCCAGCGGTGCAAACCGTGAGGGTTCGAGTCCCTCCTCCGGCACCACATTGGCGGTTCGGCGTTTCCAGAGTTTGGAAAAAAATCCGTGCGGGTTTCCAAGGGTTGAAAAACTTTTTTCCAAGGTTTGGACCTGAGGCCGAGCCGAAAGTGCTTTTTATATCCACAAAAAGAAGCGAAGCGGCAAAATCGGGCTTTCGTGCGGGGCGGGAAAGCTTTATACGTTGGGTATGCAAAATTTTATTCTGGATACCAACGTCCTTCTTCACGATCCCACCGCCATTCACCACTTCAAAGATAATCATGTGATTATTCCGTTGAAGGTGCTGGAGGAGATCGATCAGTTTAAACGTGAACTCAGCGAGCGTGGACGCAATGCGCGTACGATTTCACGGGCGCTGGATGAGTTGCGCAAACTGGGCCGGCTGTGTGATGGCATCACGCTGGATAGCGGTGGCACCATTCAGGTGATTTTTGCCGATAAAAACAATCCGTTTGCCGTTGGCCTTTGCGCCGACGATCTGATTTTGACTTTAGCAATGGATTTGCAGAAGGCCCAGCCGGATACGCGCTGCACGGTGGTAAGCAAAGATATTAATTTGCGATTGAAGGCTGACGCGCTGGGACTGGAAGCGGAGGATTACGAAAACGGCAAGACCCGCGAAGCGGATGAACTTTATACCGGTCAAGCTGTGCTGGAGGCCGATTCCGAGGCGATCGGCTTTTTTGCGCGCGAAGGCCATGCCGTGATTCCCGGTATGGAGGAGCTTTCTGCCAATCAGTATGTGACTCTGAAAAATCCACAGGATCCTAAACAGACGATGCTGGCACGTTACGATTTGGAGACGCACCGGCTGATGAAGTTGCTGACGCTGGGAGAGGGTGCACCGATTGTGCCGCGTAACCGCGAACAGCGCTTTGCCATGGATGCCCTGCTGAACGATAAAATCAAACTGGTAACGCTTTCCGGTAAGGCTGGCACCGGGAAGACGCTGCTGGCGATCGCGGCCGGTTATCATCAGGTGATGGACACCCGGTATTATAAGCGCTTGCTGGTGTCGCGGCCGATCTTCCCGATGGGCCGTGACATTGGCTTTTTGCCCGGAACGGTCGAGGAAAAGCTGGATCCTTGGATGCAGCCGATTCACGATGCGCTTTCTCTGATCGTTCATACCCGTCCCGGTACATCGCCGAACAAGAAGGGGAACGATATGCTGGCCTCCAATCCGTTGATTGATGTGGAGCCGTTGACCTATATCCGTGGACGGAGCATTCCGAATCAGTTCATGATTGTTGACGAAGCGCAGAATTTGACGCCGCTGGAAGTGAAGACCGTGATCACTCGCGTCGGGCACGATACCAAGATCGTACTGACCGGCGACCTCTACCAGATTGATAATCCGTATGTGGACAGCCTGTCCAACGGATTGAGCGCGGTGGTGGACCGGTTCCGCGGCGAAGGACTGGCGGCCCATATGCTTCTGACGGAAGGTGTCCGTTCGGATCTTGCTGAAAAGGCGGCCAACCTGCTGTAGCAGCAGGAAATCAAAATGACGAAATACCCAGGCACGAAGGAAGGGCAAGATTCAAAGCCCCAATGACGAATGGAAACGGATCGGTCGCTGTTCGGGTATTTTGGTTTAGAAATTCCTTGGGTATTTGGGTCTTTCGTTATTAGTCATTTACAATAGCGTCTTGTTTTTACTACCGTTCTCCGCCCTGAGGGCTGGAGTACAGGAGTAACGGATATGCTGTTTGGTCAAAACATGAAAAAGGCGCTCGCAGCGCGAGGTTATCGTCACTGCAAAAGTGATGAGGAGTTTACCCGGCATGGTGATTATGCTCGTAATCTGCAGTACGCGTTTTCCAAAGAATATAAACGGGGTCGTGACAAGGTGGTCGACATTATTTTTCTTGGAGTAGACGTGCTGAACGAGAAACTGGTCCTCGGTTTTTTTCGTGAAAATCTTTCGATTGAAAACGGTGTGCTGGAAAATGCAGACACAAGCATTCCGCTGGAAAAGTTTTCAATTGATGAGTTTGAAAAACAGATTGACCGACTGATACCTAAAAGCGATCCGCTACGCCGGAGATCCGACCGCAGCGAAAAATTTTAAAATAGAAAAGGACTCAGAACATGATGGAAGCACAAAAGCTCTTTGCCGAACGAATCGGCGGCGAAAACTACGGGTTGTCGACCGAAATTTATAAATTTGAAAAAATCAAACGGGCTAAAGCCAAAGCCCGTCAGCTGCACCCCGGCCTCGAAATTCTCGACTTCGGCGTCGGCGAACCCGACGGCATGGCTCCGGTGCCGATCCGCGAAGCGCTGAAGGTGGAAGTGGACAAACCCGCCAACCGCGGCTATTCCGACAACGGGATTCCAGAATTCAAACAGGCGGCCGCAGACTACATGAAAAAATTCTTCGGCGTCGAACTCGATCCCTCCACTGAAATCAACCACAGCATCGGCACCAAGCCCGCGCTCGCCATGCTTCCGCTGGCTTTCGTCAACCCCGGCGATGTCATTTTCCAGACCGTCCCTGGCTATCCGGTAATGGCCACGCATACCAAATACCTCGGCGGCGAAGTCGTCGACATCCCGCTGCTTGAAGAAAACGCGTTTCTTCCAGACCTTGGAAAAATCGATCCGGCGCTCGCCGACCGCTGCAAGCTGTTTTACATCAACTATCCCAATAACCCGACTGGCGCGGTCGCCACGGACGAATTTTATGATGAACTGATCGCCTTTGCGAAGAAGCACAACATTCTCATCGTGCAGGACGCACCGTACGCCACGCTCGTCTACGACGCCTCGCGTAAATCCATCCTTCAGCGCCCCGGCGCAAAAGAATGCGCGCTCGAACTGCACTCCATGAGCAAAGCCTACAACATGACCGGCTGGCGCCTTGCCTTTTTCTGCGGCGCACCGTGGTCCGTTGATGCGCTGGCGATGATCAAGGACAATTGCGACAGCGGACAGTTCAAAGCCATCCAGCACGCCGCTTGTGTCGGCATTGCCGACGAAAGCCTCGCCGAAGGCATTCGTGATCATTATGAAAAACGTCTGCGCCGCATGGTTGAGGTTTTGAAAGACGTCGGCTTCAACGCCAAAATGCCCGGCGGCACCTTTTACCTGTACGTCAAAGCACCGAAAGGAGCCGGCGACGTTCAGTTTAAAAATGCCGAAGAAGTTTCGCTCTATCTGATCGAAAACTTCGGCATCTCTACCGTGCCCTGGGATAACACCGGTCCGTTCATCCGTTTCGGCGCGGTCTTCGAATCCGCCGGCGATGCCGACGACGAGCGCGTGCTGAACGAACTCGCCGCGCGCCTCAAAAAAGCCGACCTGAAATTCTGACGATGTACTGCCGGGTTCTGAAGGTCCGCCGCCTGACGGATGCGGTTGCCGTTGTTCAGTTTGAGCGGCTCGGCCTGGCATTCGAACCGGGACAGTATATTCGCGTCAGTGTCGCGGGGAGTGGAGAATTTCGCGATTACTCCATTTATTCCGGCGCATCGGAAGAGGTTCTGGAAGTTCTCGTGCGCCGCGTAGAAGACGGCCTGGTTTCTCCTCAACTGTGCGATTTGGAACCGGGTGAAGCGGTTGTGGTCGACGGCCCGTACGGCCATTTTACACTGACCGAAGAGATTCGCAGAGGCCCGCTTCTTTTCGTTGCAACCGGCACCGGCATTGCGCCATTTCACTGTTTTGCAGGTTCATATTCGAATCTCNNGCTGCACGGCACGGCAGTTTGCGCGGAGGCTTACGAAGCGGACATTTTCGGCAATCGCTATACACAGTGTGTTTCCCGCGAACCCGGCGGCGTTTTCCACGGACGTGTGACCGATTATCTTCGCACTCAGGAGGTCTCCGCAGAAACCCATGCGTTTTTGTGCGGGAATTGCGACATGATTTATGAGGCGTTTGATCTGTTGCAGGCGCGCGGTCTGTCTGATACACAGATCCACACCGAAATCTATTTTTAAACCGATCGAAGCGGATTTTTATGAAGTGCTGCATTGTTACATTGGGCTGCCAGATGAACCAGTCGGACTCCGAACGGATCCGCAGCGTCGTTGAAGGGATGGGGTTTGCTCTGACTGATATTGAGGAAGAGGCTGACCTGATCGGTGTCGTGGCCTGCTCGGTACGCCAGAAAGCGATCGATAAGGTTTACAACAAAATCAGCAAGTGGAACGAATGGAAAAATCGGCGCCCGCTCATCACTTTTGTCTCCGGCTGCATTCTGCCCGCCGATGAGGAAAAGTTTCTCGAACTCTTTGATCTGCTCTTTCGCATGAACGACCTGCCGAAACTGCCGGANNTGGAACCGTCCTACAGCTCCTCCTTCGAGGCCTTTGTTCCCATCCAGAACGGGTGCGACAAATTCTGCTCCTTCTGCGCGGTTCCCTACACCCGCGGGCGCGAAGTCTCTCGCGTTAGCGCCGACATTCTTGCCGAGGTGCAGAAGCTGATCGATCGCGGAATGAAATCGATCACACTTCTCGGGCAGAACGTCAACTCCTACGGAAAAGACCGTCCCGGTGAAGAACTGTCGTTCGCGCAGCTCCTCAAAGAAGTCGGAGAACTCGGCCTGCACAGCGGAAAAGAATTCTGGGTCTATTTCACCTCGCCTCATCCTCGCGACATGACGCGTGACGTACTCGAAGTCATTGCGCAGTACAAGTGCCTCGCAAAACAAATTCATCTTCCCGTACAGAGCGGCGACGAAAAAATGCTCCGCCGCATGAACCGCAATCACAGCATCGAGGCGTACCGCCAGATCATCGCCGACATTCGTGAGCTGCTGCCGACCGCCACCATCTTTACCGACATCATTGTCGGCTTCAGCGGCGAAACCGACGAACAGCTCGACCAGACCGTCAAGCTGGTTGACGAAGTCGGCTTTAACATGGCCTATCTCGCCAAATACTCTCCGCGGGTCGGCGCGCGCTCCGCCCGTTGGGACGACGACGTCACCCCGGAGCAGAAAACGGAACGCATGACGCGCGTCAACGACGTCTTCAAGCGCCGTTCAATGGAATACAATCGCCGGCTGGTCGGGCAAACCTTTCGCGTCCTGGTTGAATCGAAAGACCCTCGCATGAGCGGCGCGCTGACTGCGCGAACCGAAGGTAAGCTGCTGGTTCGGATTCCGGATGCGCCGGAGGAACTCATCGGCACATTCCAGACCGTCAAAATCACCTCGGCCGCCGTACTCTCCCTGACCGGCGAGCGGATCTGATTCCCCGTGGAAAATGTGATTTTCATTGGGACCTGATCGGCTCGCTGGAGTCAAAAACGAAGCCCTCTGTTTTTTGCAGAGCGGCTGTTTTTTTATTTAACAAAGACCACTTAAATGCTTAGAGTCACTATGTATTTTAAAGATATTGTGAAGGACAGGGATGTTAAAGAGCGGAACAGATGTATTTTTGATGATCGTCTGGATGGCGGGATTCGTCTCAGCCGCTGTTTTTAATCCGATTGATGTTTCCGGTTGGGACGCTGATATCGTGGTTGGAACCACTGAATCCGCGACGACAGGCACCTCCGAAGCAATGGACGGAGGAGACGCTAACGGCGGTGCAACGGTTTATTATGAGCAGGGCTTCAACACCTCCTCTCCGACCACCGGACTGCAGAGCGGTTTGCTGCAAAGCACGACGACATCGGATCTCTGGTTTCAGCTTCAGTCGTTTACGTCGAATAACGCTGTTTATAAGGGTGGAACCCTGACACTTACGACGGCCGCTGCATATGACCGCATCGCCCTGATCGGCGCAACGGGAAACGGAACCGGCAACCTGACCGTCACATTTAAATATACCACGGGCGGAGATTCCGTATTTGATCCATCCGGTGGAATTGAACAGGACTGGTTCAATGGCAGTGGTATCGCTTATACCGCCAATGGCCGGGTCAGTACGGTGAACGGCGAGTTTACTTTTGTCGACAGCGGGAACCCCCGCCTGTACGAAAGCATTTTTGATATCGATCAAACGCGCCTGCTTCAGTCGGTGGTGATTACCGATAATAACGCTGCGAGCACCGATCCCCGCCCCGTGGTGATGGCCATCAGCGGAATTCCTGAGCCGACCTCCATCGCAATGCTAGGAGTCGTTGTCAGTGTGGGCTTTTTCATCCGCAGACGGTTTTTGGTTTAGAATAAGGACAATAATGAATAAAGCAGCGGCTATTCTGGCGGGCCTTCTGTTCGCCGCCTACCGCCGCTTTTTCAGTCAGATTTGATGTTGAAACGCAACCCGTAAAAAGAGGCTTAAAATAAAACCGAAAATATTTGCAATCTTCCTTGTCGGACTGCTTTTTTCCGGCGGCGGCGCGGCGGATACGGTATTTATATCCACCGGAGATGCCACGGCTCACGATGACCTGTTCGAGGGGGCAATCGTTACGGGGTCTTCGAATGTTGACGCCGGAATTTGTAACAGTCGGGATGCTTTCGGCTACATGTTGGGTTCACCGGAACCGGGCTCTGTGTTTGCGAAAAACGATACGACAATGCGCCTCGAATTCAACCCGGGCTCTCAAACCGTTAATCAAATTGTGATCTCTCTTGCCGAGGATGATACCGGATCCGGCAGTCGTGCAGCGAGTGCGATTCGTTTTTACGCGGATACCGGAAGCGGATTGAATCTGGTTTTCTCTCAGAATCTGGGTTTTACATACACCTCCAGTTACGGGGACAACCATATTATCGTTACTGCCAATCTAGACGCGGCAATTACGACCGACAGTTGGGCGTTTGAGATCGATTCCGTCAGCGGGGACGGCCTTTCGGGCGCCCGTCTTTTCGAAATCGATGGATACAATGTGGTTCCCGAGCCAGCCTCCATCGCAATGCTTGGGCTTGTCGTCAGTGTGGGCTTTTTCATTCGCCGCCGGTTTTTGGTTTAAAGGAAGATGAACATGAGAAAAAAAACAGTCGGTTTGTTCCTTGTTCTGTTCGTCTGCAGACTGCAGGCGGTGATGGTTGCGCAATGGGATTTTGAAAATAATTTTTTGGATACCACCGGCAACGGGAATCACTTAGGAAACACCGCAACATTCAGCTTTGCGGATGGCATTTCGGGACAGGCCGCCGTCTTTGACGGCAACTGGTTTTTATATAGTGCAGATACCGATCTGACGCAGTCGCGCGGTTCTTTTTCGGTCGGAGCATGGATCAAAACTGATCAGGCTCAGGCACTGGATGCCGTTGTAATCGGTAATTTTTTCACCACATCTTATGGTATGACCTATAATGGTATCACCTACGACCGCACGGCCATTTATGGCTATGTGCGGGAAGGTGGAAATCATGTTGTTCAGGCATCAGCCGGATTGGCTGACAACCAATGGCACCATTTGGCGCAGACATTCGACGGAACAACGATGAAACTTTACATCGACGGCGCGGAGGTTGATTCCGCCACAAGTTCATACAGCACCACATCGACGGATGTGTATGAATTCTCCATCGGCGGTCGCTCGATCAAGGACAACATGTTTGTTGGCTCAATCGATGAAGCCTTTTTGGCAGACCATGCCATGAACGCAACCGAAATTCAGACATTGGCCGCTGTTCCCGAGCCGGCCTCCATCGCAATGCTTGGGCTTGTCGTCAGTGTGGGCGTCTTCATTCGCCGCCGGTTTTTGAGTTAGACACAGCAAAGGAAGCACAGATGAAAGCAGCCATAGTCTTCGTCACAACTGCACTGATCTGTTCGGCGGCCATGGCGGATCTCAACGCCGGACTGGTCGCCGCGTATGATTTTGACGGCAATGCCAACGACTCGTCCGGCAATCACTACAACGGAACCGTGCATGGCGGTGCCGCTTTAACAACGGATCGTTTCGGCCATGCCGATTCGGCGTATGATTTTGACGGGGTGGACGGCTACATTGATCTGGGCAACGGAATCAACTCAAAGCTCAACAGTCAAGTTACGTTGAGTGCATGGGTTATGCCTGAATTTAATGAATACGGCGACCGGGGGTATCTGACGAGTTATTGGTACACCAGCGCCCCCGGCGGCGGCGCGGGGCTATTTGCCTGGACCACGGGAACGGTGGAAGAGCCGTCACATAAATTACTCGGCTTTATTTCCAACCAGTCCGGCGGATTCCAGAGTGCTCCGGCAGACGGCAACCTGGTGCTTGGCGAATGGATGCACATTGCCATGACGTATGACNNTATGACAACAACACGCAGCGTTTATATGTTAATGGTGAAGAAATATACACATACGAGTGCGGAGCGGGATATTTGGAAGACCCGAGCAATAACAACCCGTTCTACATTGCGAAGCATTCGTACAGTGAGCTGTTTAACAACTGCAAAATGGATGACGTTCGCATCTATGACCGCGCGCTTTCCTCCACAGAGATTACGGATCTGCAGGCCGTTCCCGAACCGGCAACCTTCGGCCTGCTGATCGGAGCGGGGCTGTTGCTCGCCGCCTATCGCCGTTGGTTTGGGCGAGTGTGATTTGAATTTCCAGACATTGGAAAAGGAGAAGCAATGAAGGCTGGAAAAGTTGGAGCTGTTGTTCTGATCGTGTGCAACCTGGTTGGAAGAGCAAGCGGTGCGTTGATTTTATTTTCGGACACATCCAATGATGAGATCGAAGCGAATACGATTGCTCGGCTGGAGGGGCTGGGTCATACGGTTACCGTTTCAGATGCATCAACCTGGGGAAGCAGTTTTGACTATTCCGCTTACGATTTGGTCGCATTTGGTTGGGCTTGTGGCGGTGTAGCCGATATGAACCATTTTGTCGATAATGTTACCAATGGAACGGTGGGGGCAGTTTTTATGCGCGGCGGCGGCGCTGAAGCTGTCGCAATAGGTCTTTTGTCGTCCACATCAATGAATTACACGACCAGTGACCCGCTGGTGGTCAGTTCTGATGAACATCCGATAACCAGCGGATATACAGGCCGGTCTGTCAGTTTAGGTTATACCTACAGAACCTATTATTCTGCCGCTTCAGGCACAACGGTTCTGGGAACGCTTGGCGGGCAGGACAGTCTTGTGGTTCATGATTCGTGGCGGGCTGTGGCGATTCCTTTTTACGGGCATACCGACGGGTTCACCAGCGAAACTGCAGACAGTGTTCAGTTGACCTCAAATGCAATTGATTACGTGGTCGTTCCGGAGCCGGCCTCAATCGCGCTGCTAGGAATCGTTTTCGTGCTCGGCTTCTTCATCCGCCGGCGGTTTTTAATTTAATCCATGGTTACAACGACTTGTTTGAAAGTAAAATCACATGAAAAAACTGTTCCTTATTTCACTCACTCTCATTGGCCTTACTCAAGTCGGTCTGTCTGCCATCGTCCAAACGACGCAGTATAGCACGGACAGCTGGAGTTCCACGCCGTGGTCAAGCCGCGTTTCTTCCAGCGACCTCATCAACGCGGGGCAGTCGACCCTTTCTTCTTCATCCGCCACCACGCCCAACTTCGGGGCGGGCGGTATGAATGATGGCAGTTCGAGCTTCTACAATTTTGATCAAAATACTTTTTATCGCGTCGATGAAGGACAGTTTCCCGCTGTCGCAACCTATGATCTCGACACTTCCATCAATGCCCTGGGCTACGATATTACCTCGGTAGAAAGCTTTATGGGTTGGTGGGAAAATATGTTGCATCAGGCGAATCAGACCTACACGGTGGAAGTGAGCACCGTCGGTAATGCGGGCTACACCCTTCTCACCACGGTTGACTATACGCCCTTCGATGCCAATACCTATGGCTCCAACACGGAACCCTATGGCTATCACTACAGCCATGTTGAGATTGCCGACAACACCGGCATCCTTGCGTCCGGAGTCGACAGCATCCGATTCACCTTCTCTGCACCGGAATATGGAGTAATCTCTGGCGCCCCCGGAACGGTCATTCGGGAACTTGATGTCTACGGCGCCCCTACTGCCGTCCCCGAACCGGCCTCAATCGCCATGCTCTGCGTCGTCTCCGCCCTCGGCTTCTTCATTCGTCGCCGGTTTTTTGATAAGTAATCGTCTTCTTCGTCAAATCTGATTTGACGGAAAACCCTCTCGGCCTCTTCCGGCAGTAAGGAGGCCGTATTTCATCAATTCATCGCGAGGGGCTTGTTGTGAGAGCAGTTTTTCGTAATTGTACTTATCGTTCAATCGGGTAAATATTATTTACATCAAAGTGATTTTGGGGATTCGTTTGGGGGCTTGAGGACGTTGTTCTGCCGGGGCAGGATCTCAAGTGGGAGAGAATATGAAAAAAACGTTTGGCGTGATTGTTTTATTGGCGATTTCTGTCTCGGTGAAGGCGACGACATGGGAATCTTTTGGCGACTGGGCATTTACGAATCTGGTGTCTGAGAACGTTAATGATACGACTGTCGGATGGTACTTTTCCAGTGTGGGCGGACTGTCCGGTCAGCAGATCAATGGAGTCAGTTTTTCAGGTGTTACCGTTGGCGAGACAGAAGAATCCGGTTCGAGTGGAATTCTTTCCTGGAGCAGTGCTGCCGGATACAGTTTGGCAGGGTTGTTTAATTGGAATGAACCCTATTCGACTCAGAATGCCATGAGTGTCGGCGGACTTTGGAGCCAATCTGATTCAACCATGTCTTTGGATTTGGATATTGCTGCCGGGACGGACTATGTGATTGAACTGGTGTCGTTGCAGCCCTCTGGCGGGGATTCTCGTACTTTTGACTTGTCTGTAGACGGAGCGCTGACAATTAATGATTATTATGTTCCGTCAACCAGTCCTTTCAATGTGTGTGTAAAAATTTATGGCACCAGCGATGGAAATGTGGATTTGGACTTCACGGTGGGAAGTTACGGGGATACTGCGCCTGCTTTTTCGATTATTGCTGTGACGCAGATTCCAGAGCCGGCTTCTATCGCAATGCTCGGAGTCGTTCTCGGTGCAGGCTTCTTCATCCGCAGACGGTTTTTAGTCTAGTTCGCTCAACGTGATTCGATCGAGAACCCTGTCGGCTCCGTCCAGCAGGGTTCCTTCATCGAAGAAGGAGCGCAGAATTTCCAATGCCTGGAAACATTCCTGCATCTGTTTTTCCAAACGTTGGAAAGCCAGATGCTCTAGCTCTTCTTTCTGCGTGACTTCAACCCAATGCGCCTCGCCGTGCGCATTCTGCCCGGCATGCGTCGGGAGTCGCCCAAGAATTTTCAGCAGATCGCGATGCTGATCATCCGGCTGAGCCTCTAGCAGTTCCTCACAGAAAAACTCATAGCAGATGGGCGGGCGTCCGATTTTCAGCGCGCAGCCTGTTTCCGTCAGGAATCCGTAGGCATCGCTTTCCAAATCGTTCCGCTTGTGCAGGAGACACAGAAACGGGCTTTCCAGCGCTTCTTCACAGATGTCCGCTCGGCAGCAGCAGGCGACGGTACAGAGCCCGCAGACAGGGCCGCACTGCGCGCCGATCAGTTCCTGCACCCCGCACTCCAACTCGACATACTCTTTTAGCAGATCTTTCAGACGGCTGTTCACGGGGAGAGTTTAACCACGAATGGACACGAATAAACACGAATTATTTAACTTCGGATGGAGACGGACTTCAAACAGAAGACCGCGAAGGGCGCGAAGTGGGAAATAACCTTGGCGGACTTTGCGACCTTTAGCAAAGCGGGTGTTTGGATCGTTTTTCTGACTAACCGCCGCAAAGCGGCCACCCGATAGATCTTTTCAAAAACAACTTGTCTTTTAATTGATAATAAAACAATCTGCTCAAGATTTAGACTTCGAAAGTTATAAGTATTTTATTTTGATTCAAAATTAAGCATTCTGGGGATTAGGCATGAAAAAAACAGGTGGGATGATTTTCGCGGCTTTTGTATTGCTGTGTCTGGCAAAAGTGGACGCATCCGTCATCCTGAACGGACAGGAGTATGATATTACGTCCGTTGCCGTGGCGTATGATGCGAATTGGCAGGCGCAGGTTGTTGCGGATTTCGGAGCAGACGCAACGGTTGCTGACTGGATCGACATCAAAGCAGACGCCCTTGCCGAAACCGGAGGAGTGGATTTGCTCAAAAGCCTGCTGAATACGGTCGGCGGGGCCGCCTCTCTAACCTATAACGGGCAACAGTTGGAGGGTGGGATATATGGCTATTTTGCTCAGGTACACAACGGAACAGTGCCTGGCGGCTGGACTGTAATTGACGATATCGACAATAATCAGGTTGACTTGGGTATCCGGCGTTGTTTGGCCAATGCCGCCGCGACGAAGCTTTGTTCAGATGATGTTGTTCGATTGTTTATTAGATGGATTGATAAATATGATGAATCTCATTTCGCAGTAATTCGAGTTCTGTATCATAACCGAGGGGCAACCCGCGCCTTTATTTGGGATCAGATTCATGGAGAAGAAGTCAGAGAAGATTCCGCTGAGGCAGATCTGTTTAAACTATTGATTTTTGATTTAAACACCGGGCATGTAATTAGACAAATTCGTGACAAAACTATTGATGGACGATTTTTGGCCCAACGTCGACAGGGCGGAAGTTCGCGTAAAACAGTTCTTGAGTCTGCGTTTGAAAATACAAAGCCATACGAACTGACGGAACTGGGCAGTCAATTTGTGCATTATGTTATGAATGAAGTTGTCCAACAGGTTGGTTTTGGGGAATGAAGGCAACATATTTCGTGTGATTTGTGATCCGTTATTTCTTCATTCCCTTCAGTAGCGTAAGAATCTCCTTCAGCCGGGTTGCCGTGGTTCTTGCTTTAAGGCGCGGGTAGCGGCCGTCGGGCATAATCGCTTCGCCGTTGCGCAGAATGATGAGTCGGCCTTCACTGGCGCGGATGGACTGAACGCCGACCTGCGCGGCGGCGATGCGGATGCGGGCGATTTCAAACAGGTTTTTCACTGCGACCGGCAGTTTGCCGAAGCGGTCGGCGAACTCCTTCTTCAGTTCCCGGACTTCGGTCTCCGTAGCGAGCGATGAAATCCGTCCGTAGAGTTTCACGCGCAGATTTTCCTCGTCCACATAGTCGTACGGAATGAACGCAGAGTTTTCGCTGGAACCGCCTGCCGGCGAGCGTTCGAGGAAGTCGAGGTCGACGGCGGGATCGATCAGCGGCGGGAATTTTTTGCCTTTGAGTTTTGGGCAG
>DINM01000031.1 GCA_002423675.1 Verrucomicrobia bacterium UBA5540 | reverse complement strand
CTGCGCGCGGCGATCGGCATCGTCCCCCAGGACACGGTGCTGTTCAACGACACCATCCGCAACAACATCCGGCTCGGGCGGCAGGGCGCGACGGATGCGGAAGTCGAAGAAGCCGCGAAGCACGCTTTCGTACACGATTTTGTCATGCAGTTCGAGGAAGGCTACGACACTCTGGTCGGCGAGCGCGGCGCACGCCTCTCCGGCGGACAGAAACAGCGCATTGCGATTGCCCGGGCATTTTTGAAGAATGCGCCGATTCTGATTATGGATGAGGCCACCTCGTCACTTGATTCCGAGAGCGAAGAGAAAGTCCAGCTGGCGTTGAATGAACTGGTACATGGCCGGACGGTTATTCTGATTGCCCACCGCTTCAGCACCATCCGCATGGCCGATCAGATCATCGTCATGGAGAACGGCCTTGTCCGGGCCTCGGGCGCACATGCGGAGCTCTACGCCTCCGACGAACTCTACAAGAGCCTCTACGATAAGCAGTTTATTGAGTAAACCGTTATTTGTTATCGGTTAATGAAGGGGTGAGGGATGACGCAAGATATTCGCTGGATACAACGGCTTTCAAATTATTCCAAGGCGTTAAAGCGGGTTGCTTTTTTGGGGTGAAGAATTATATTCCGTACATGTCTTTAACAGACAAAATATCTGACCTCATAACTCGCGGAGAGTCTGAAACGCTGGAGTTCAAATCATCCTTTGGTAAGGATGTTATTGAAACGGCCGTTGCATTTGCCAATACGCGTGGTGGACGTATCGTCGTTGGTGTTTCAGATGCCGGTCGGTCGGCTGGAAAGAGTTTTGGCAAGGAATCTTTGCGTGATTACGTGAACCGGATTGCCGTAGCAACGGAACCTTCGATCATTCCGGATGCCGAGAAGTATTTGACCCCGGCTGGCGAAATCATCGTTTTATCAATAACAGAGTTCCCGTTGAAACCGGTTGCGACACGCGGACGCTGCTACCGCCGGTCAGGCAGCACAACCCGGCAGATGACTCCACCTGAGATCGCTGAGATGCATTTGCACAGCACCGGACAGAGTATGGACGCAGTAATTGTTGCAGGAAAGAGCCGGGACGATCTTGATCTGGATGCGGTACGGAACTATATGCGCCGGGCAACAGCACAAGGGCGGCGCACCTTTTCCGGGCAGGACGACCCTTGGCAGGTTCTGAAAAAGCTGGAGCTGGTTAAGTCAGAAAGCGAAATTACCCGCGCTGCTATTCTGTTATTCGGGAAGAATCCGCAATCACCGCTAACACAGGCGGTAGTTCATGCGGGACGGTTGCGTGAAAAAGTCCATATCATGGACAATCGGATCATCGAAGGATCAATTATTGAGCAGGTTGAAGAAACGGTTGAGTTTATCAAACGGAATCTGCACGTCCGGTTTGAGATCACCGGAGAGCCGCAAAGGAAAGAGATTTGGGATTATCCGCTGACGGCGTTGCGGGAAGCGGCCATCAACGCCATCTGCCACCGGGACTACGGTGATACAGCCGACATCCAGATTAAAATTTTTGAGGAAGCATTGCAGATTTGGAGTCCCGGCTTTCTGCCGTTCAACATGACGGTTGAAGATCTGTTTAATCCTGAGCATACTTCCAAGCCTCGGAATAAGCTGGTTGCGCAGATTTTTTATGACATTGGGCTGATTGAACGGTACGGAAGCGGCATCCGCCGGATATTAGATGCCTGCCATGAGGCTGATCTGCCGGAACCGTTGTTTGAAAATTTCTCAGGCGGGTTTCGTATAAAATTTATGCTTCCGGCGCGAGTTTCTGAAAAAGTTTCTGCAGAAGATGTTCCGTTAAACGAGGGAATAAATGGCGCGTTAAATGGCGCATTAAATGGCGCATTAAATGGCGCATTAAATCAACAGGTGTTGGATGCAATCAGCCGAGTCCCCGGTATTCAGCGGAAAGAACTCGTTGAAAAACTGAACGTTTCGGAAAGGACGGTGGACCGTTGTATCGCTGAGCTTGTGTCGGGTGGAAAAATTGACCGCCGAGGCAGCAAAAAAACCGGTGGTTACTGGGCGTTATGATGCAAATGGTTACGGATTTCTCTATACGGAAAAATTAATCATGAAAATTATTTGGCACAGCTTGGCCGTTGGTTCGAAGACCAATTATCATCTTGAAGCGCAAACGTTGCTTATTTCGCTGTTGGCCAATCGTGCGCCGGGAAGGAGATGTGGCCTCCTGCTGGGCCGATCCCGACAAAGCGGAAAAAGATCTTGGCTGGAAGGCGGAACTGGATCTGGATGCGATGATGCGCGATGCATGGCGCTGGCAGTCGGCGAACTCCAACTGTTGCTGAGGATATAACCATTAAAGGGACTGTAATATGAAATTAAGTGATACTATGCGGTTTTTTATTACCGGTGGTCGGCGCGCGCACATTTATCAATTATATGAGTTAATTCGTCCGCAAACTTATCCGGGTTTGAGAAAAGTTCGTGTGGGTAATCAGACGGGAGATGGCGGCTATGTTATGGCCGATGATTTTGATGACATCACAGCAG
This sequence comes from Verrucomicrobia bacterium UBA5540, assembly GCA_002423675.1. Lineage (GTDB taxonomy): Bacteria > Verrucomicrobiota > Kiritimatiellia > Kiritimatiellales > Tichowtungiaceae > Tichowtungia. The sequence goes on along the minus strand of DINM01000031.1, from coordinate 8,245 downwards.
CGTTGTCGCTTGGTATTGGTGATGAGATCACCTGGGATGTGGAAATCAGTGGACGGGGTATGGATGTTTTTCAGTTTGATCATACTGTGGAACCACCTGCCGAAGTCGCGACCAACCCTCGACTGCATTTTTATAAATGCGGAATTGCCGGACGGACTGCTCCAGATCGAAACCTGAAAACGATCAGAGATATCCTTGCTGAAGAAGCGGCCAATCAATCTGGGGATATGATCTTAAAAATCGATATTGAGGGGCATGAATGGGACGTTTTTGCGCGTATGCCCGATGAAGTGCTTTCCAGGTTTCGCCAAATTTGCATCGAAATTCATAACCCTCTGGCCCGTCCGGGACAGCATGTGCAGCGCAAACGAAATCTGTCTGTGCTACAGAAACTTCATCAGAGATTTGCACCCGTTCATCTTCATGCTAACAATGCGGGGCTCATACGGACGTTATTCGGGCTCGTAGTTCCCCGTGCGCTGGAAATAACCTATGTCAGGAGAAATGGTCAGGCGTTTTCTGATTCCACTGAGCTGTTCCCGGGGGAGTTCGATAGGGCCTGCATACCGACTGAGCCAGAGATCATGATAGGCGAAATCCTGCGGCAAAATGGGAAAAGGAAGAACAACTTATTTTAAAATCCACCACGGGAGCCATTGCTATGGGAGCCATCAGTTTTTCTATTGATAAGAAGTTGTTACAGCTTTTCCGGCAACGGTTACAAGCCGCGATGTTTGTTGAGACTGGAACTTACCAGGGCGACTCACTAAACGTGGCAGCGGATATTTTTGACGAGTGCCATTCAATCGAATTGTCGTACGATCTTTATGAGGCCGCTCAACGTAAATTTGCGAGCCGCGCTAACATAAAATTGCATCAGGGCGAGTCGGCAACCATCCTCAATGCCGCCAGCGAGCAATTTGCGGAACGCCCAGTGGTATTCTGGCTCGATGCGCACTGGTGTGTGGGTGAGAACACCGCGGGGCAGGATTCACAAAGCCCGTTGCGCGATGAATTGCGAGCGATCAGGAGGCTCCATCCGCAGAGTGTAGTACTGATTGATGACGCGCGTCTTTATCTTTGCCCTCCACCCGAACCGCACCGATTTGCCGACTGGCCCGATTTTCATGACATTGTCATTCTCCTGCAGTCGTTGAGCCAACATCACCAGTTGATGATTCTTAATGACGTGATCATGTTTTATCCAAAAAGTATTCAGGAAGATATGGCGTTATTTGCCAGACGGCATGGGGTCGACTGGCTTATGTTGGCTAATAATTCCAGAGAATTAACCGCTCGTCCGAAGCAAAAAACGCTTTCGAAGCGTCTTGGGTTGCACAAAATCAAACCTCAGTCCAAATGAATATGAACAATTCCATCGGAGTCGTTTTGCCTACGCTTAATTGTGCCGCCTTATTGCCTGGACACCTTGAGTCAATGCAACCGTGGCTCGACCTCATTTCGGAAATTATCGTAGTGGACAGTTACTCGGATGACGGCACGGTTGAAATGATTCGCGAACGGTTATCACACCCAGGATTGCGAATTCTTTCTCATCCGCGCGGCCTTTACCAGTCTTGGAACTTCGGTTTAAGCCAGTTGCGCACGAAGTATGCCTACATCTCGACGGTGGGCGATTCTATTACGCGTTCCGGTCTCGAACATCTCTACTCGGTTGCCGAGCAGCTTCAGTGCGATGTTGTAGCATCCGAGCCGCGGTTTATTACCACTAACGGAAGCCCAATTCCCGATGCCAAGTGGCCGATTTCCGGCGTGTGTTCCAGTTTGCGAATAAGCGATCCAGCATGCATCGAGGGAATGAGGCTGTTTTTGTTTGTGTTACATTATGCTAGCGTCGGAGAGTGTATTTTGGGCAGCTCCGCAAGCAATCTGTACCGGACTAAACTTTTGCACGAACGTCCGTTTCCCGAAAACTTCGGGCTGGCGGGTGACGTGGCATGGGGTATTACAAATGTATTCGATTATCGCCTTGGTGTAACTTCACAGTGTTTTTCCACCTTCTGTTATCATGACAAGGCGTATTCCCCCAAGGAGTACGCCTTGGATAATATTTGCGGGGAACTTGTTCAGCTCGCCAGAGAGACTTTTCAGGGACGTCTCGTTGTGGATAAGTCATTGCAAGGTGAAAGCTTGCGAACGGGGTGTTCGGATTTTGTCGATTTCGTGCATAAACTTTCTGAATGGAGTTACCGCCGCAAAAAGTTGAAAAAGGAAAGAAAGTTATGGATGTTCGATCCTGCCGCTTGGCGTGCTCGTGCTATGAGAAATCGGTTTCGTCGTTTGGTGAAGGATCGCGAGTCCATAATTTATAAGAATATGGGGATTCAATAGGAGGCCGGTAGAGGATGCGGACGATGCGAAAGACGGCTTGAAGAAATAAATCAGGGGACTTAATGAAAAAAAATCTTAAATTTTCGATCATTACAGTCTGTTTGAATGAAAGGGCAAGCATCCGTAAAACCTGCGAAAGCATCTGCTCTCAGGTGTTTCAGAATTTCGAGTGGATTGTGATAGATGGCGCATCGTCAGACGGCACATTGGATGTCCTCTCTGAATTCAATCACCGTATAAATTGTCTGGTTTCCGAACCCGACAACGGTATTTACGGCGCGATGAACAAGGGGATTCACCGGGCAAAAGGGGAATATCTTTTATTTCTGAATGCCGGAGATTATCTGGCGGACAACAATGTGCTGGAGGCCGTTTCGCGTTCTCCGGATCGGGATATTCTCTGCGGCGATCTGCTTTGTATGACAGAAAGCGGAGAGGGTTTTGTTAAATCGTTTCCTGATGTTCTGCCGCGACATTTCCTGTTGAAGAACATGATGCCTCATCAGGCTTCTTTTATTAAAAGGGAACTGTTCAACAGATACGGAGAGTACGACACATCGCTCAGGATTGCCGGGGATTATGACCTGTTTGTGCGGTTGCTGTATGTTCATAGCGTTTCTTATTTCCACGTTCCCCGGACTCTTGCGGTGTTTCAAACCGACGGAATCAGCAGCGGATCGTCTCATCGCGCACTACGAAAGCGGGAAAACCACCAGATTCGCAAGAAATATTTCCCTTGGTTTATATATGGGCTGAAGGGGTTGAAAACAGAGTGCAAATTTCGATTCGGGTACAATGTTAATTCAAGATAAAGGGGTCTCATGAAGCTGGATATTGGTGGCATTTATGTGATCAGTCTCGATTCGCGCCCGGAGCGGTGGAATCTTTTTCTCGAAGGTCTGGCCTCCTGGGAAACTGCTTTTGGTAAACGTCCGGAGCGATTGTCGGCTGTTGCCGGCGTTTCATTGCTGGGCTACGATGAAAAACCGTGGTTTACAGGACGCATTTCTGAACGCCGGAAAAAATCCTGGGGTGGAAAAGCCGGGTGTATTTTGTCGCATCGGAATGCGATTCAAATGGCCGCTGATCAAAACTGGAGCCATGCATTGATCGTTGAAGATGATGCATTCCTGGCCGATGAAATGGCGCAGGCATGGAAGCACGGGCTGAAGCAATTGGTTGAAGCTCTGCCTGATGACTGGTCAGCGGTTTATTTATGCACGACCGACCCGATTTCTCCCTGCCGCGTTGCGGCAGAACATCAAGGAATCAAATTGGTTGAAGCTGGCGGTGCGTTTGGAACGGTGGCCTATTTGCTGAATGGGCGGGTCTTCGAACCGCTCTTAGAAGAGTTACCGGATGAAAAAACGATTTGGGGGTGGGTGGCACGGCACAAAACAATTGACCGGTGGTTTTCTCGGAATCTAATGCGCTTTGGAAGGGTATATGCATTCGCCCCGTCGATTGTTGGACACCGTGAAGGGCCGTCAGATATTACAATGACTCCGGAGGCGAAATGGGAATTTGATTTTACGCTCAAGGACATCCGGTTTGTTCGTAACGGAGTGTACTTTCTTGTCCTGAGAGTTATTCGGTACGTCGGCAATGTGCTCCGTAATTTCTTTTCCGTTTTTCGCTTGTTGACAAAGCGGCTGCGCGGACTGTGAAGGCGGACGATTCCTACAGAAGATCCTGCAATATTTTTTCTATTCGGTGCCGGTAGGTGTGTTCCTGTTCTGCCCTTTTCCGTCCGGCTTCTGCCACCAGGGTTGCCTGGCTCCGTTTCTGCGTGATCCGAGCCGCCTGTTCATTCAGTTCCTCAATTGAGCGGTACACAAAAATTTCCCTGCCGGGTTCAAAACAAAGCGGTAGATCCGCCAGATCATCGTTCAAAACGGCGGCACCGCAGGCTGCGGCTTCGAAGGTGCGCATGTTCAGGCCGGCAATTACGTTATCGAAACTCCTTATGTTCAGTACCGCCCGGCTCTGTTGATAGATTCGGGCGGTTTTACGAAGCGGGATTTTTCGCGAGACCACGGTGTGGAGGCACGAATTCAACGGATGCCATTTCGGTCCGATGATCCGGCAGGATGCCTCAGTCAGTTGGTTGAAAACAGCGGCTCGCTCCCGACTACATGTTCCGATAAAGACCAGTTCGTTTTGTCGCGTGCCGATACTTGATGCATGGAATATCCTCGGGTTGAATGCATGTGGCAACAAAGATGCCGGGCTTTTAAATTCATGAAATTGTGATAGTCCGATAAATGTACTGTCGGAACAGTACAGATGGTCTAGTTCGTCAGCTCGTTTTTTCATTTCAGAGCCGAACTGGTCGCCGATCCAGCCCGCTGTACGAATGGAGTCTGGTATCGCCTGTAAAATTGAAAAAAGCGATTCGGGGAGAAAAAACGGACTGACAAAAAAAATCAGGTCAGGGCGCGTTTTTACCATGATCTTTCGAAAATCCATGGCCAGCGTCTGATCGCACAAACGGCGGATTGATTCTTGATCCGTTTTCCGTCCGATTTGAGTCAATATGCGCAAAATCGATGACCGGCGATTTATTAGAAAAGTACTGGTTCGGCATCCTGCGTCATAAAATGCTTCAGCAACATTTTCCGGCCAGCGGAAGATATTTTTTTTCCCACCAATCAGAACTGAAGGTTTGTGCGGCATGGATCAGTACTTTTTCCGGCGGGGCAAAAATGTGTGGCAGAATTTCCGCCAGCTTTTGCGGAAAAGTTTATAGCCGTGCACATGCGGACGGTGGCACATGTCGTACAGATTCCTTTCTGTTTTCAACCCCCAGCGCCCGCGGTTGCGGCGGAAGGCGGCTTTGGGTTCCTGATCGAAAATATGGGAGAGGAATGCTGCAAACGTTTCATCGCGCAGGCATTCCGGCTCGATGCCGTCCGGGAACCACTGCTCGGCGAGCATCTGCTGGTACAGTGCGTCGTCCTGATCGATTTTTTTGACCTGTTCAACCGCTTTTTCCAAGGTTTGGAAATCGTGGCAGTTGATGAAAGCCTTTGGGTTGAACAGTTTTCCAATGGTTGGATCGCCCCAGTAAATCGGAACCGCATTGGCTTCGGCGGCCTCGGCGAATTTTTCGGTCAGATAGCCGGGGTGTGAGCTGTTTTCAAAGGCAATCACAAACTTGTGCCTGGACTGGAAAGCCAGTTTGTCCGGCACCCGTCCGCCGACGTTGTTGCGCCAACGACCGCCGGAGTTGACCGGTTTATAGGCCGACAGCAGATCGAAAATCCGGGTACGCTCGTCCGCGCTGTTCTTTGTGTTGGACATAACGTAGGCGCAGAAATCTGTTTTTCGCTTCAGGATTTCATCAGCCGGCGGGCGCGGAGCCGTCAGTACGGAATAAGAGGGATATAGCTTGATCAGCGGGAGCCAGCAGTAGCGGTCGCCGAAGGTCAGTTTTTCAAACGCCATCGCGTAATCGCTGACCGCGAAGTTCGGCGTGACGTTTTCGCCGGTGAAAAAAATCCGTACGCCGGAATATTTGAGTACGTCGTGACCTCCGACCGAATGGAGAACATAGTCGGCATTGTAATCATTTGTCGGCTCAAAGTCATAATGGTCTTTTACGCATTCGAACAGTTTTTCTGCAATATCACTGTCTGGCCCTATATCAGCGTATGCAATGCGTATTTTTGTTCTAGGGTTCATCGCATATTCCCAAACAAGGTTCTTACTCTCATCACGGTTTTTTCCAGGCCGATCCGAACCGCTTTGAGCGGTGTCTGCCGTAAAGCGTGCCGTCCGAAAATTTGGCAGCTGGGTTGCGGTTTTGCCAATGAATTGTGCCGCTTTTCAATGATGTCCGAAAGCACGGCAAATGTATTGTATTTTTCAAGAACCAGTCGCCGTGCCTCCTGAATGGCCGGAAGCCGTTTTCCGTATTCGTTGTTTTCAATGGCGCGGCGAATGGTGTCTAGGCTTTCTTTAAAATTCCGGATGTCGATCGAGATAAAGCTTTCTGCTGGGAAGTAGTCTGCAACATTGGGAGCGCCGTAATAAAACGGCAGAGTGAGGCCGAGAAAGGCGTCGGCTAGTTTTTCGGTCCACCAGTGGGGACAAACATGGTTTTCAATGGCGATATGATAGCGGTAGGCATCGAGAGCCTCCGCTTTGTCGCTGATTTCCCGGACGTTTTCGCCGAATCGGTTAAGTTCAGGAAGCTGTGCACAGAGCTGCTCAATAAATGCAACTCGTCGATGATGCAGGGTGTGCCGCTGGCGTTTTGCTGAGCAGACTGTCGAGATCAGTTTGGTTTTATTCACTGGCGGATGTGCTGCGATGTAATCATAATCGCGCAGGTCGATATTGTTATTTCGTCCAGTGTCACCGTAGTACCAGCGCAGGGCAGGTTGAGAATGGATTTTTCCGGGATGGCGGATGGCCCAGTCCTCCTGGCCCGTGAGGACATAACCGAATTGTTTAAGAAAGTCGGTGCCGTATGTACTGACGGATGAGGGCTCACGGGTGAGCAAAAGAGTATGTTCCGGAGAACAGGCCAGCTCTTCGGCGGCGGAGAGTCTGTTGTTTTTTTGCATTCCAGGCAGATCATTGTCAACAACCAGCCAGTCGTAGTTCCGTTCATTTTTATCGAAAATAAACCGGCAATTTCCCCAGACGGGGTTCCTGTGAGGGAACTGACGCAGCCATGTCAGTGCACTGGGTGACGATTGTCCCCGATAGATAAATTTTACCCGGATCTGGTGAGTAGCTTCCATAACTAGATCAGATAGTCCTTCAGTGCGTCTAAACCTTCGGTAAGATCAATATGATTGTAATAATTCAGAGCTTCTGTCCGGGATCGTTTTGGCGGAATGCCGTCGGGATAAAATGTCCGGTCATACAGGGCCACGCCCCACGGGACATATCCGATTGCCTGCCATGACGTGGCACCGAAAATTCCAACGGTGGGGGTCCCTTCGACTGCGGAAATATGCATGGCTGCGGAATCTGTTGAAACAGTCAGGAATGCGCCTTTGAGTAGAGCCTTTAATTCTGTAAGACTGGTTTGTCCTGCGACGATCTCAACGTTTTCTGGCAGTTCGTTGGCCAGTGCGGAAACATACGGAATCTCTTCAGCTGAACCGGTCAGTTTAATTGGCAACCCGAAGCGTTCATTGACTTTCTCGGCAAATTCTTTCCATTTCCACGCCGGGGGGCGCTTGGACGCCCATTTCGCGCTGGAGCCGGTATTGAAAACAATGTAGTCACGAGGAGTCGGGATGAACTTCAGACGTTGTTTCGCGCGCTCCTTGATTTTTTTTGCTAATTCAGAATAGCGCCCTCGCTTAGGATCGTAGCCATTGTGGATAGTGGCTCCGGAGCATATGGAGATAAATCGGCTCCGGTCATTCCCCTGTAAATCAATCAGATCTTCAAAATTCCGCCTTCGAATATCCCGGATAATTTTGAGGTGTGCGGAGAGCGATTTATTTTCCATCACGATGAAGTCCGAGAATTCATCCTGAAGAAATTCTTTCCCAATAGGGGAGGAAATAATGCATGGAGCATTTTCCAGCGCCCGCAGAAATGGAAGTGCCATTGCGATATCACCCAGTGCACTGAATTTCATTACGGCTGTTGTCATGGTTGAGCAATCTCACATCATCAGGAGCAAAAATAACGGCGAAATCATACGGTAATTGTTGGTTTGCAATCAAGCGTGAAGCGTCTCGCCGATTGCCTGCAAAACGGTGCCGGCAGTTCTGTGGACTTGAGGGGGCAGGCCGCGTTTGGTATAGCCTTATGAAATCGGATGAGCGGGATAACTATCGTTAGGGCGGCAAACGAATGAGCGGAAAACAAAAAGCCATTTTTCTGGATCGTGACGGCGTGATCAATGTCGATCACGGCTAGGTTG
>DINM01000063.1:21413-21629 GCA_002423675.1 Verrucomicrobia bacterium UBA5540 | reverse complement strand
TGATTCGTTCCGCAGCCAAAAACATGAAGTTTGTCACCGTCATCACCGATCCCGCCGACTACAGCCGCGTCCTCGAATCCATGGAAGCCAACGGCGGCAACACGACGGAAGAACTTCGTTTCGAACTCGGACAGAAGGTCTTCGCTCGTACTGCTGAATACAACGCCGCCATCGCCGGTTACCTCGCTGGACAGATGAAGTCCGCCGCGCCGCGTC
>DINM01000063.1:0-21188 GCA_002423675.1 Verrucomicrobia bacterium UBA5540 | reverse complement strand
AGCAAAATGATCAAAGATATCAACGGCGGCATCCTCGTGCAGGATGTCGATACCGACTCCATCGCCGAATGGAAAGACGTTACGAAAACCGCGTTTGATCAAAACAAGCGGGCACTGGCCGAATTCGGCATCGCCGCCGCCAAGCACACCAAATCAAACGCGATCATGGTCGTTCAAGAATACAAACCGGGTCAGTTCCGCGTGCTCGGTATGGGAGCCGGACAGCCCAACCGTGTGGACTCGCTATGCAAGCTGGCCGTACCGAAAGCCATCGCAAACCTGAAGCTCCAGAATCCGGAAATCACCGACGAACAAATCGCCAAAACCATTGGCGAATGCGTCTTTGTTTCCGAAGCCTTCTTCCCGTTTGCCGACAGCATCGATGAAGCCCACGCTGTCGGCGCGCGCTTCATCGTTCAGCCCGGCGGATCGATCCGCGACGACGAAGTCATTGCCGCCTGCGACAAATACGGCATCGCCATGGCCTTCACCGGCATNNAAACAGAAGTTCGCGAAGCACGCAAAGAAACTTCGCGGACTTTGCGATCTTGAGCAACGCGGGTGTTTGAAATTTTTGAGGTATTTATGGATCAGATCTGGTTGAAGTTGCAGAACGGAAGTGATGTGCGCGGTGTGGCGCTTGAAGGGATCAAAGACCAGCCGGTAACGCTGACGCCGGAAATTGTCCGGCCGATCGGCTTTGCGTTTGCGCAGTGGCGTTCGGAGAAGAAGGGCGTTCCGGTTTCACAGCTCAAAGTGGCCGTTGGTCACGATTCGCGCCTCTCCGCCGACATGGTCAAAACCGCGGTTTTCCAAGGTTTGGAAAAAGCTGGTTGCGCGGTGATCGCGGACAGCGGCCTCTCATCGACTCCGGCCATGTTTATGGCAACGGTTTTTGAAAACCACGCCTATGACGGCTCGATTATGCTGACGGCCAGCCATCTGCCGTTCAATCGCAACGGACTCAAGTTTTTCACCCGCGACGGCGGACTCGAAAAGGGCGACATTAAAAAGATTCTGACGATCGCGACCGAAGCCGGAATTTTCGACCCGGTTGAAATTTCCAATGTTCGGAAAATTAATCTGATGGACGACTACGCCGCGTCGCTGGTTTCCAATATTCGGAAAGGTGCGGGGCAGGGCGACAGGCCGCTGGCGGGTCTGCGCATCGTGGTCGATGCCGGCAACGGCGCGGGCGGCTATTTTGTCGATAAGGTGCTCAAGCCGCTCGGCGCGGACACGACGGGCAGCCAGTTTCTGGAGCCGGACGGCTCATTTCCGAATCACATTCCGAATCCGGAAGAGCCCGAAGCGATGGAGGCAATCATTTCTGCCGTCGAAAAAAACAAAGCCGACCTCGGTATTATTTTTGATACGGATGTGGACCGCGCTGGCGCGGTCGATAAAAACGGTACACCGATCAACCGCAACCGATTTATCGCGCTGATGTCCACCATTGTTCTTGAAGAGCATCCCGGCAGTGTGATCGTGACCGATTCGGTGACTTCAACCGGTCTTAAGTACTGGATCGAAGAAAAACTTGGTGGTGTTCACCATCGCTTCAAGCGCGGCTATAAAAACGTGATTAACGAATCGATTCGCCTAAACGGCGAGGGTAAAGAGTCGTGGCTGGCGATGGAGACCTCCGGCCACGGCGCGCTGAAGGAGAATTATTTTCTCGATGACGGGGCGTACCAGATTGCCAAAATTCTGATCAAGACCGCGCAGTTGCATGCGGAAGGCAAGGGCAGTGTTGACGGTCTTGTTGCCGGACTTCCCGAACCGGCTGAGGCAAAAGAATACCGCGCGAAAATCAAGGCTGCGGATTTCGGAACCTATGGCGGCGACGTGCTGAAAGCGTTCGAGCAGTTTGTAGCGGACGAGCCGGGCTGGTCACTTACGCCGAATAACTTTGAAGGTGTGCATGTGACGATCGATGCCGTGCACGGCAACGGCTGGGCGCTACTGCGCAAGTCGCTGCACGATCCGGTGCTTCCGCTGAATATCGAAAGCGAAGAGGTCGGCGGCGTGGCGAAAATCGCCGCCCGCATGCAGGCATTTCTTTCGCAGTTTGATCAGCTCGATCTGCCAAAAATGTAGAGCAGTTCGATGAAAACTTTGTTAAAAATCAGCGTTTATTTCCGGTTGGAAAATCCGTAATAATCAAGCCGTATTCAGAGTGGTTGATTATGAATAAACACATGATATGCAGCTTTACGGTTTTGCTCGCAGGGATTTGCGGGGCGGAAATAATCAGTTTGAACTTTACCGGCCGCAGCAGTGCTTACACGCTAGGCTCATCTGATCTTGCCGGGCTGGTTGGCAACGAATCCGGCAATACGCTGGGCAGCACGATGGTCGCCAACTGGAATAATCTTAATGGAAACACCGGTTCCAATGTCGGGAATCTGAAAAACTCCAGCGGCACGGTTGCGGACGGTGTTACCGTTTCCTGGAGTGCAGACAATGTATGGGATCTTTCCGATACCACCAGCGGAGCGAATACGTCTGCCAACACAACAATGATGCGGGGATATCTTGATAACGCATCCGAAAACATGACCTCCATTTCCCTCTCCGGACTTCAGGTGAGCGGTACCTATTCCGTCATTGTTTACATCGACGGGAATAACTCAACGAACTGGACCCGCGGAACCTATACAATCGGGGGAACTTCTGTACTGAATGAAGACAGCGAAAATGTCGATTTCAACAGTGGCAGCGGTAACAATGCCAACGGACTGTTTCAGATTCCGGTGGCGGACGGAACCGGCAACCAGAACTGGCCGGTTTCTCCGAACAACAGTGAAGGGAATATGATTATCTTTACCGGTCTGACCGGATCAGGTTTCACGCTTACGGCAACGCCGGGCAGTGCGCAGGATATGAACAATCAACGGGCGCCTATCAACGGGATTCAGATTGTCGGCGTGATTCCCGAGCCGGTCAGTGTATCATTACTGTCATTCATTGCGGCTGCGGCATGGTTCATTCGCCGTCGGCTTTCGATTTAAACTGAAGAACCAGAGTATAAAAATGAAAAAATGGTTATGTTCTTTCACAGTGCTTCTGATGGCGGCAGTCTCCGTACAGGCTGGCAGTTATTCTCAGAATTTTAATTCGGCGTCCGCCGGCAGTACGGATCTTGGCGATGGAACGACGATTACCGACAACATAGGCGGAATTGCTCAGGTTTATGACAATGGAAGCTGGAAGGCGCTGCGGCTGACGCAGGATGGAACCGCCGGAACCATTGGAAACTTCGCTGTCGGCGATTTGGATGCCGGAACTGTTGTGCAGAGTTTTACCACCACCTTTGATTTACTGATCAAAGATGATACCGGAAATACGGCGGACGGCTTTTCTTTCAACTTCGGAACCCTCGGCACGCTGGCCTACGGCGGCGAAGAAGGAATGTATTCCGGCAGCGGCTCAATGCTGTCAATCGGATGGGATACCTATGATAACGGCGGCGATCCGCAGTCTATTGAGGTTTTTGTCAACGGTGTCAGCGCCGGCAACAACACGGCTGTTCCGCCGGTCATCGCGTCGTCGCTCAGCGATCCGTTTCAGTCGGTTTTTATTAACTGGGATGCCAACGGATTAGATGTGACGTACGGCGGCACGGCCATCTTTACCGATCTGAATGTCGCAGACTTCACGCCGCTTTCCGGCGCGCAGTTTGCCTTTGCCGCGCGCACTGGCGGCTCGTATGAGGATGTCTTTATCGATAACGTAAACATCAGCACCGTTCCCGAGCCGGCCGGTGCAACTCTGATTGCTGCGATTGTTGCCGCGGCATATTTCATTCGCCGCCGGTGCATCGAGTGATCCGGAGCTTCGCAGGTTTTCTAACGCCCCGGCACTTCCGGGGCGTTTTTGTTTTCCAACCCTTGGAAAAAATGTTTCCAATCCTTGGAAAACAGGAGACGGAAAATGAGTCGTACGGCTTTAGTCACAGGAACAACGCGCGGGATCGGGCGCGAAGTGGTCAAACAGCTCTGTGCGCAGGGCTTCACCGTTTTTGCAACGGGTCGCGACCAGCGGCTGCTCGATGAACTAAAAAACGAAACCGGCTGCCTCGGCGAGTCATTCAATCTGGCAGATCCGGATGCGCCGGTTGCACTCTACGCAGCGGCCTCTGCGGTGCTCGGCGGGATTGATATTCTGATCAATAACGCTGGAGCCAATCTAGGAAAGGAGCCGATTATTGATGTGCCGGCGGAGCGGCTCGACGCATCGTACGCGATCAACTTCCGTGCGCCGTATTTGCTCTGCCGCGAAGCGCTGCGCGAAATGGGCGCGCGCAAGAGCGGACACATTCTCAATGTCGTCAGCACCATCGCCCGCACCAGTGCGCCGAATTATTCGACCTACTGCTCGCTCAAGTATGCTTTGCACGGCTTCACGCAATGCCTCATCAAAGAGGCGCGGCTGGTGAATGTGAAAGTCACCGGCGTTTATCCCGGCGGAACGGATACGGACTTTCGTCCGGAAGAGCGGCCTGATTATCTGAAAGCGGAATCTGCCGCGCAAATGATCGTGGACTGCATCAACGCTCCGGACGACGTTGTTGTCCACGAACTGGTTTATCGTCCAATGGTTGAATCGAATTTCTAAAATCATGAAAACAAGAATCCTGTTTTGCTGCATGCTGTTGATTCTGACGGGTTGCACGGCGATTGATGCGGTGACCGGGCAGCAAACCCGCAACTTCTATTCGCTACAGCAGGATGTGGAGATCGGCACGCAGGTTTATGATGAAACCATCAAGGAAATGCGCAAGCAGGGCGTGCCGATCAATGCAGATCGTGCCCGCGTTGCGCAACTCAAAGAAATGGTGCGCCGTATCAGTGCGGTGTCCGACCTGCCCAATCTGCCGTACGAAGTGACGCTGATTCAAACCAATATTGTCAACGCCATGGCCGCGCCCGGCGGGAAAATCATGGTTTACGAAGGATTATGGAACCCCAAAGACGGACTGGTGAAGGACGACGACGAACTGGCCGCGGTGCTGGCGCACGAAATCGCCCACGTCAACTGCCGCCATTCCACCGAAGCAATGACCCGCCAGATGCTGCTCAACGCGCTGTTCCTGGGCGCGACAATTTTCGCGCAGGCCAAAGAGAAGGATGAGCTGGCCACCGCGCTAGGCGGTGCCTTTGTTCTCTACAACGGCATCTGGGTTACGCGCTATTCGCGTGCGGATGAAACCGAGGCCGACAGTGTCGGCCTGATGTACATGGCCAAGGCTGGCTACGACCCTCGCGCCGCCCTGCGTATCTGGGAGCGCGCCGCGCAGCAGCGCACCGGACACGATCCTGCCGACAGCATCTTTTCCACTCATCCGGCGGATGCGGTCCGACTGCAGAATCTGCGTACAAAACTTCCCGCCGCGCTGGCGGCATATAAGGCCAGTCCGTACAGGAGATCCTGATGAAAGAAAAATTCCGCTGGGGTATCATCGGTTGCGGGCTGATTGCCCCGAAGTTTTTCCAAGGTTTGGAAAAAACGGGTGAGGGGCATGTTGTCGCGGCGGCCTCCAAATCGATTCGCTGTGCGCGGCGGCTCCAAAAGAAGCTGGGCGTTCCGCAAGTGTACGGAAGCTATGCTGAAATGCTCGACCGCGAAAAACTGGATGCTGTTTATATCGCGAATACGCACGCTGAACATGCGGCGGCGGCAACGCTCTGTCTGAATCACAGCTTGCCGGTGCTGATCGAAAAAGCCTTCACCCGCAATGCTACAGAGGCGGAAGAAGTCATTGCGCTGGCGCGCGCAAGAAACCTCTTCTGTATGGAAGCCATGTGGACGCGCTTCAATCCGTCGACCGCCAAAGTCCGCGAGTTGATCGCCGAAGGCACGATCGGCGAGGTGCGCGATCTGCGTGCCGCCTTTTGTGTGAAGATGCCGCCTTCGATTAAAACCATGCCGTGGAACCGTATGTACAATCCGTATCTGGCGGGCGGAGCGCTGCTCGACATCGGTGTTTATCCAATCGCTTATGCCCACATGGTTTTTGGACAGGCTCCTGAACGGATCAGTAGTTCAGCGACAATGGCTTGGACCGGCGTGGATACGACGTCTGAATACGCCTTTGATTATTCCGGCGGCAGGCGCGCTGAACTGATTGCCTCGTTTCGTGAGGATCGTCCTCGTGAAGCGGTTATCACCGGAACGAAAGGTACAATCCGGATTCCGCACTTTTACGGATCGGATCGGGTCATCGTCACCCGGTTCGGTCATTCACCGGAAACAATTCAATGCGAACCGAATGGCTTCGAACACGAAATCCGCGAAGTTCATCGTTGTCTGCGCGAAGGCCTCATTGAAAGCCCGCTTCTGCCGCTCGATGAAACACTTGAAACGATGCGTACAATGGATACGCTTCGCGCCCAGTGGGGCATGAAATATCCCGGGGAATAGGCGGGCATATTCAATAGTCAACAATCAAGGTTTAACTCTCATTGAGCCTTGGCTGTTGAGAATGGTGTGTTGAATATTTTTAGAGACTCGAAAACGGATTGGCGAAGAAGCCTCGCATCCGGCTTGGAATTTGAAGATCAGACCCGTTTTAATCTATGAAGCGGCGGCGGATGAAAAGGCCGATTGCGCTGACGAAAGCGATTACGCTGAGCGTGGCGGGTTCGGGAATCACACTGCCCGGGGTGTTGTACAGAAGCGAGACATCGCCGGAAGAAAGAGCCGTGTCATAGATTTGAACATCGTCGATGGTGGCATCGATGTCCCGTACGGTGGTGTCTCCGGCGCCGCCGATCGTCAGGTAGCCCAAAGTTACGTCCGGGGAAACAGTCCATGCGCTGGTATCTGCCAGAACGCCGTTGATATACAGCGTTGCGGTTTCGGAGGTGGAGTTCGCGCTGATGACAATATGATTCAGGCCACCGATAAGGGCGTCTGAGGCAAGCTGCCAGTCAGTGTATCCGGTCAGAGAAGGGTTCCGTGCATTGTTGAGGAAAATGGTTGAGCCGACATTCATCAGCGTTAGAAGCGGGCTGCTAAACGACATCCAGTCATCCCAGGCTGTGCCGGTTGTTGCCCAGAAGCTGATGGCAAAGTTGGAGAGGCTGACTTCTGTGATAGGGGTGTTAACCAGAACTCTGCCCGATGTCGTGGAATCCATCGCATCGCCCAAACCGGTAATCCCGCTGGGTACAAAGGTTGTGCCGCTGCCGGCCGCGGCTCCATTATAGCCGTTTCCGGTTACATCTTTATAGCGGTCATTCGGATCATTGAACGTGTAGTGTGCAACAAGATCCCCGAAGGCAATATTCGCCACGAGAAAGGTCAGTACAGTTGATGATATCCATCCTAATGATTTCACGATGCCCTTGATTTGGTAGAAAGCCGACTATATTTGAAACTGTTTGCAATGTACTGAAGTTCAACGAGAAATGGCAAGAGGTATCAACGCACTTTTATTCCAGTATTTGAATAACTTTGCGGTGTAAAACTCTTAAAATGAGTAGGTTGCNNATTCAAGTGCGCACAATGCCAGCCGGGCATCTTCAAATCCCTGTGCAGCTGATTTTTTCCACCAGAATATTGCCTGATCGATATCCGGTCGGACACCTCGGCCGAAATAATAACAAAACCCGAGCATGCACTCAGCTTCCGGTTCATGTTTATCAGCAGCTATACGAAACCATTTTATTGCAATGATATCGTTTTTTTGGACATCATCGCCCCAAAAGTAGTGGCATCCCAGTTCTGTCTGAGCCTTGGGATTTTCCTGCACTGCCATGGACCGCAACGTCTCAAGGTTTTTATTTTGTGCGTTAGTAATACTGTGCAGTCCGATTAAAATCAAAAACACGGAAAGAAAGATTTTTTTATTCATAGTTCATGAAATTCTATGCAAGGTTTTTCAAAATCAGGTGTGCTATAANNCGAATCAATCTTCTTAAGGTTATTTTTTTGTTTGCCTGAAACACCTTCGAAATCCGGATTTATTCCCCGGCTTTTTTGTGCAGAATGCCTGAATATTGATCAGTTTTTCATCGAGAGGAGAGTTGTTCTAAAACATTGGCAAAATCGGGTTTGGTATCCCTCTCTTTTCGTGTAGATTCGGAGCTTCTTCGGGCTAAAAAAGGATTTTTTCAATGATTTACAGAATTGAGATCGGGTTGAAGGCGGGGGTTCCGGATGCGCGTGGGCGCGGAGTGGTCGGTAAGGCGAAAAGCGCGCTGGGTATGAAGATTAAGAGCTGCCAGACGCGCGATGTCTACAAGGTGGATGCCAATATCAAGCGCAAGGAAGCCAAGATCATTCAGCTCGGGTTTTCCGACGCCGTCGTCGCCCGTTCCGCTCTCGGCCGCCTGAAGGCGCCGGCGAGCTTTAACTGGATGCTCGAAATCGGCTTCAAGCCGGGCGTGACTGATAACGTGGGCCGCACCGCCCGCGGCGCGATGGCCGATATTCTCGGCCGTGAGCTGGCCTGGGAAGAGCAGGTGTACACGTCGATCCAGTATTTCCTCAAAGGCGATCTGAGTCACGAAGATGTGCTCCGTCTCGGCAAAGACCTGCTGGCCAACACGTTGATTCAGACGATTCAGGTTTTCTCGAAGGAGGAATGGCTNNAAGAAATGCGCGCGATCCGCAACCACTACCTCAGCGACAGCGTCAAAGCGCACCGCGCCGAGCTCGGAATGCCCGTCTGGCCAACCGATGTCGAGCTGGAGTGTATTGCCCAGACCTGGTCGGAACACTGCTCGCACAAGATTTTCGCCGGAACGGTCAAATACAAAGATCAAGAGACCGGTAAAGAGGAGGTCATTAACTCCCTCTACAAAACCTACGTCAAAGCTTCCACCAAGAAGGTGGCCGAAAAGATCGACTGGTTGGTTTCGGTGTTCACCGATAACGCGGGCGTGATCAAATTCAACGAAGACCTCCATTTGGTCTATAAAGTTGAAACCCACAACTCGCCGTCCGCGCTCGACCCGTTCGGCGGCTCGATGACCGGCATTGTCGGCGTCAACCGCGACCCGATGGGCACCGGCATGGGCGCGCAGCTGGTTTCCAACGTCTGGGGCTACTGCCTCGGCTCGCCGTTCTACGACAAAGAAATTCCCGAAGGGCTGATGCATCCGCGCCGGATTCGCGACGGCGTACATGCCGGCGTGATCGCAGGCGGCAACGAGTCGGGCATTCCCTACAGCCGCGGCTTCGAATGTTTCGACGAACGCTACCTCGGCAAGCCGCTGGTTTATTGCGGCACGATGGGAACCCTGCCGGTCAACGTCGGCGGACGTCCGTCCGAGCGCAAAGAAATTGAAGTCGGCGACTGGACCGTCATGTGCGGCGGACGGATCGGCAAAGACGGCATCCACGGCGCGACCTTCTCGTCCGAGGAGCTGCGCACCGAATCGCCGGCGCAGGCCGTGCAGATCGGCGACCCACTGACCCAGCGCAAGCTCTACGAATTTCTGATGGAAGCGCGCGACCTTGGCCTTTTCCGTTGTATCACCGACAACGGCGCGGGCGGCATCTCCTGCTCGTTCGGCGAAATGGGCAAGTATTCCGGCGGATGCGAGTGCGAACTCAAAGACGCGCCGCTCAAGTACGAAGGGCTCCAGCCGTGGGAAATTCTGGTTTCCGAAGCGCAGGAGCGCATGACGCTGGCCGTTCAGCCCGAATGTCGCAGCGCTTTTGAAGCGTTAGCGAAAAAGCGCGATGTAGAGGTATCCTTTATGGGTACCTATAACGACAGTGGATATTTTACGGTGAAATACGATGGCAAAGTGGTCGCCAGCCTCGATATGGATTTCCTCTATGAAACCGGTTGCCCGAAACTGCACATGAAAGGCGTCTGGAAGAAACCCGAAGTTCCGGCCCCGGAAAAAGCGCGCGGCGGAAACCGCAGCAAAGCGCTGCGCCAGATGATGGGTCGTCTCAATATCTGCTCACGCGAATTCAAGAGCCGCATCTACGACGGCGAGGTCAAAGGCCTCAGCGTTGTCAAAAACTACGTCGGCGTAAACTCCGATGTTCCGTCCGACGCGACCGTCATGCGCGTTGAGTACAACAAAGACCGCGGCGCGATTCTGGCCGAAGGGATCAATCCGTGGTTCTCGGACATCGACACCTACCACATGACCGCGTCGGTCATCGACGAAGCCGTCCGTCGTGTTATCAGCGTCGGCGGACGCCTCGACCGCATCGCGGTTCTCGACAACTTCTGCTGGCCCGATCCGGTGCAGTCCGAAAAGACGCCCGACGGCGAATACAAAATGGCGCAGCTCGTTCGCTCCAATAAGGCGCTCTACGACTATACCATCGCCTTCGGCACACCGGCCGTTTCCGGCAAGGACTCCTGCAAAAACGACTCGACGCGCGGTGGCAAGAAAATCTCCATTCCGCCGACGCTCCTTATCTCCTCGATCGGCCAGATCGATGACGTGAAAAAAGCCGTCACCATGCCGCTCAAAGAAGCGGGCAGCAAAATCTACATGGTCGGCGTCACCAAGAACGAGCTGGGCGCTTCCGAGTGGAGCCGCATGTTGGCCGAAGAGCAGGGCAATCCGATGAACTACGGCGGCGACGTGCCGACCGTCGATGCCAAAGCCGCGCTCAAGATTTATCAGGCGATGAATCAGGCGGCGGACGAAGAACTGCTGCTCTCCTCGCACACGCCGTCCAAAGGCGGACTGGCCGTCGGCCTCGCGCTCATCACCATCGGCGGACAGCTCGGCGCAGAAATCGATCTGGCGAATGTTCCAATGCCTGGAAAACGGAAGCTAAAAGACGATGTGATTCTTTTCTCGGAATCCAACAGCCGCTTCATCGTTTCGGTCAAACCCGAAAACGCCGTGCGCTTCGAAGAACTCTTGGCCGGGCTTCCGGTCGCGCAGATCGGGACGGTCACCGCGGAGAAGAAGCTGCTCGTTAAAGGCGTCAAAGGGGCAACCCGTATCGATGCCGACCTCGACTCGCTCCGTAAACCGTTCAAGAAAACGCTCCATGGAATTTAATGGGTGCAACATTCCAGCTTCAGAATGANNTGTCTGTCACAAAAACACCGGATGGAGTTTTTCAGTTTAAGCCGTCGATGACGGTTCTTCTTCAGCACGGCGACGAGTGGCTTCGTTTCAGCGACCCGGTTGACGTGCTGACAGCCCGCACGCCGGACGAGGTTTTCCAAGCATTGGAAAAAATTGAAACCAGCGGCTTGTGGGCTGCTGGATTTATTTCCTACGAAGCGGCGGGAGCGTTTGACAGTGCTCTGAAAACGCATGCTCTGGGTTCTTTGCCGCTTTTGCAGTTCGGACTTTTCCGAACATTGGAAAAAGTTCCTCCGCCCGAAGCATGCAGCGCATATCAACTCGGCGAATGGACTCCGTCGGTGACGCGCGGTGAATATTCCAAAGCGATTGCGGCGATCAAAGAGCACATCGCGGCAGGCGATACGTATCAGGTGAATTATACCTTCCGGCTGAGCGCGCCGTTTTCCGGCGATCCGTTTGCTTTCTTTTGCGATCTGGCCGCCGCGCAACAGGGCCGTTATGCCGCGTTTATCGAAACCGATGAGTTTGCCATCTGTTCGGCGTCGCCGGAACTTTTCTTCGAACTGAAAGACGGCGTGATTGCGTCGCGCCCGATGAAAGGGACGCTTCCGCGCGGACTGACTTTTTCCAAGGATTGGAAAAACTCCGAAGCGCTGAAGAATTCCGCCAAGGACCGGGCGGAAAATATCATGATTGTCGATATGATCCGCAACGACATCGGCCGCATTGCCGAACCGGGCAGCGTGGAGACGGTCAGCCGTTTCGATGTCGAAAAATATCCGACCGTCTGGCAGCTGACCTCCACCGTCCGAGGGACGGTGAAACAACAGAACAAGGAATGTCGAATATCGAATAACGAAGGAATGACTCGGATATTCAAGGCGCTGTTTCCGTGCGCGTCGATTACCGGCGCGCCGAAGGCGAAGACGATGGAAATTATCCAATCATTGGAAACTTCGCCGCGCGGTGTTTATACAGGAGCAATCGGGTTTATCGCGCCGGACGGTTCGGCGCAGTTTAACGTCGCCATTCGTACAGCAGTGGTGGATCGGAATGCTGGAATGGTGGAATACGGGATTGGTGGAGGAATCGTCTGGGATTCCGATCCTGAAAAGGAATACGAGGAAGCGATTTCGAAGGCTGCGATCCTCGCCAGGAAAATGCCGGAGTTTCAGCTGCTCGAAACGATGCTTTGGGAGAATGGAGAAATCTTTCTGCTGGAGCGTCACCTGAAACGGCTGGAGGAGTCGGCGGAGTACTTTGATTTCTTGTGTGATATTCAAAAAATCCGCGATCATCTGCGCAATCTGCGGATTACAAATTCGGCCAGGATTCGCCTGCTGTTGAGCAAAGACGGCTCATTTGACTTCCAATGTTTGGAACTTTTGCCATGGGTTGATGACGTAAGGTTAGCCGTCGCGAAAGAACCGGTCGATCCGCGGGATATTTTTCTCTATCACAAGACGACGAGCCGGGGGGTGTATGAGCGGGCGAAATCCGATTTTCCGAATGCGGACGATGTACTGCTTTATAATGAGCGCGGTGAAGTGACGGAAAGCTGTATTGCCAATGTGGTGGTCGAGCTGGACGGTCGGAAAATTACGCCGCCGGTTTCATGCGGATTGCTGGCCGGGACGTTTCGCGATGAGTTGGTCCAAAAGGGCGAGATCGAAGAGAGGTTTATTACAGTGGAAGATGTAAAGTGTGCAGATGCAGTCTGGCTGATTAATTCGGTGCGCAAGTGGCGCACAGTAAAATTGGTTTTTTGAAGCGCTGCGGGTAATATATCTAACCGCCCCTTTTTACGGGAGAGTTTTATGGATGTTGCTGTCTGGTTGAAGAAACAGATGATTTCTGCAGAAGCCTATGATGTAGAAGAACTGCTGACCGGGTTTCTGGATGAAATGAAAAAAGGGTTGACCGGCGAGACCAGCTCGCTGGCGATGATCCCGGCCTATGTCGGAATTACCGGCACGGTGACTCCCGGCAAACCGGTGGCTGTGATTGATGCAGGGGGAACCAACCTTCGGATCGGAATTGCCCGCTTCGATGAGTCCGGCAACGTGGAGCTCTCTAACTTCAGCAAACAGGCGATGCCCGGACGTGATCACGAAATCAGCGCGTCGGAATTTTATAGCGTGCTGGTCGATGCGCTCGAGCCGCTGAAAGACCAGTTCGAGAACGTTGGCTTCTGCTTTTCCTATCCGGCGACGATTTTGCCCGACCTTGACGGATGTCTTCTTCACTGGACGAAGGAAATCAAAATTCCGGAGTTGGTCGGGAAACAGCTCGGAGTCGGTTTGATTGCGGCGCTGGAGGCGCGCGGTATCATGGGCAGACAGGTTGTGATTCTCAACGATACGGTCGCTACGCTGCTGGCCGGTCTGGCGCAGGGACAGCAGTTTAACGCCTCGTATTACATCGGGTTTATTCTCGGAACCGGAACCAATACTGCCTATGTGGAGCGTAACGAAAATATCGAAAAGCTGGATACCTATCTGGACCTCGGGTCGCAGGTGATCAATGTCGAGGCGGGCGGGTTCAACGCATTTGAACGCACGCTGTTTGATCTGGCGCTGGACGCCCGTAGCGAAAATCCGGGAGGCCATGTTTTTGAGAAGTTGATTTCCGGCGTTTACATGGGATCGTTGACTCTGGAGCTGCTTAAAGCGCTTGTGGATCAGGGATGTTTCTCCAATACCGGGGCTTCCGCGATTCGCGATATGAGGGAGCTGACCACCATTCATATCGACAATCTGGCGGCGGATAACGAACGCGATACCGGTGTGTTGGGTTCGGATGTTTTTACGGAAGCCGATCACGATGTGATGAAGATAGTATTCAATGCAGTGGTCGATCGCGCGGCGCTCTTGACAGCCATCAATATTCTGGCGGCGGTTGTTAAGAGCGGCGAGGGGAAGGATGCGGATTCCCCGGTTTGCGTCAATATCGACGGCTCGACCTACTACAAAACCTTCCAGCTGGCCGATAAAGTGCAGGCGCACCTCAAGACAATGCTCAGTGCGCGAGGTCTGCACATTCGCTGTATTCAGGTGGATGATGCGCCGGTGGTTGGTGCCGCCATTGCCGGCTTGACCGCCTTTCATTAAATATTGGCGAAAATCAACGTTTATTCACGTCGGGTTTTCTGTTTAACTCCAAGGCTCATGAAACCAAAGATTTTAATTATTACGGGCTACGGAGTGAACTGCGAGGCGGAGTCTTCGCGGGCGTGGGAACTGGCGGGTGCGGAGCCGGTGCAGGTCCATCTGAACGATCTGCTCGACAATCCGGCACAGATGCGTGATTTCCACGGGCTGATGTTTATCGGAGGCTTTTCCTACGGCGACCACATGACCAGCGGTCACGTTTTTGCTTTGCGGGTAAAACACCATCTACGCGAAGAACTTCAGAAGTTTATTGATGATGGAAAAATTATTCTCGGCGTCTGCAACGGTTTCCAGACCATGACTAAGATTGGTCTGCTGCCTGGCCTTAACGGCGAATACTTCGAGCCGAAGGTGGCGCTGATGCAGAACGACTGCGGCACCTTCCAGAACTTTTGGGTCAACCTGAAGTTTGAAGCCGACTCGTCCTGTATCTTCACCAAAGGCATCGATACGATGCCGCTGCCCATACGCCATGGCGAAGGCAAGATTTTTACGACCGACAAAACGGTCATCGAACAGATCGAAAAACTTGGCTGTGCCGCCGCGCGCTACGCAGACGGCGACGGCAACGCGACCATGGATTTCCCGGCCAACCCGAACGGCTCGCTGAATGCTATTGCCGGATTGTGCGACCCAACCGGACGCATCTTCGGCCTGATGCCGCACCCCGAGGCCTACCTTTTTCCCGAGAACTGNNTTTCCAATGTTTGGAAAAATCGAGTGGAGTTTTTCCAAACATTGGAAAGCAACCGCGTTGCGGCACAGCGTTTCGCAGCGTAAGAGCGGTGCTTTTTCCAAGGATTGGAAGACGTAGATTAAAATCAAAAAGAGGAGAGAGTTATGGCAGTCATCGACTTCGGCGGGACCAAAGAAACCGTCGTGACCCGTAAAGAGTTCTCGCTGGCGAAAGCCCGCAGTGTGCTGAAGAAGGAAGTTATTGCCGTTATCGGTTACGGTGTACAGGGCCCCGCTCAGGCGCTCAACTTGCGCGACAACGGCTTCAATGTCATCGTCGGCCAGTCTAAAAAATTCATGAAGGACTGGAACCGTGCCAAGAAGGACGGCTTTGTCCCCGGCAAAACACTGTTTGAAATCGAAGAAGCAGTGCAAAAGGGAACGGTCATTCAGTATCTGCTCTCCGACGCCGCGCAGAAAATCTGCTGGCCGCAGATTAANNTTCTCAATCGTTTATAAAGATCTGACCAAAGTCATTCAGACGAAAGACGTCGATGTGATTCTGGTTGCTCCGAAAGGATCTGGACTCAACGTTCGCCGCAATTTTCTGAGCGGCGCGGGCATCAACTCCAGCTTTGGTGTCTTTCAGGATGCCACCGGCCGCGCGAAAGAGCGTTGCATGGCGCTGGGAATCGGCATTGGTTCCGGCTATCTCTTCCCGACGACCTTCGAAAAAGAAGTCACGTCTGACCTCGTCGGCGAACGTGGCATCCTGATGGGCGCATTAGCCGGTGTGATGGAAGCGCAGTACGACGTGCTCCGCAAAAATGGCCACAGCCCGTCCGAAGCATTCAACGAAACCGTTGAAGAGCTGACGCAGAGCCTGATCCGTCTCGTGGACGAAAACGGCATGGATTGGATGTTTTCGAACTGCTCGGCTACCGCGCAGCGCGGCGCACTTGACTGGTCGCCGAAATTCAAAAAAGCTACCCTGCCGGTTTTCAAAGACCTCTACAAAGCGGTCAAAAACAAAGATGAAGCCAGGCGCGTGCTCAAGGTTTGCGGTGCGAAAAATTATCGCGAGCGGCTCGAAAAAGAACTCAAAGCCATTCACGACTCCGAAATGTGGCAGGCCGGAGCGGCTTCGCGTTTGCTTCGTCCGAAAGGCAAGGCCAAAGAAATCGCCAAAGGCACCAAGGGTGTCGGTGGACGTTCGACGAACTAACCATTCGGTGCCGACACGAAAACGGGCTCCTGAAAAGGGGCCCGTTTAACATTTTGTACCGAAGACGAGGGTTAAAAACTAGTCGGCCGTTGCTGTAGCGTGTCGAGACTTTATTTTTGTCGATGAGTTTGGCTTCAGTAGCGGCAATGAATATTTTACTGAGGCGGGAGCACACCTTCCGATACCAGTTGAGCATCCATTTCCCGCGTGAGCGGCAACGGTAGTGGCGGAAGACCATTACGGATAGCATCCATTTGAACTTGTTCAAGATGCTTCTTGAGGGCCTCTCCAGTTAGCTCGGGGACGGGCGGTTGTTCCTGCTGCTGGTTTCGTCGATCTTCGATTTTTTTCAACAGCGCCTGGCGGCGTTCTGCATACGAGGATCGGCGGGAGTTCTGCTCGCTTCTTGAGATGGGTTCTCCGGCGCCGGACTCCAGTTTGAACAGGACGACTTCATTGCCCTTTTTCAGCATGGCTTCGGAGGTTCGGATGTCCGCTTCGACCATTTCTAGACCGTCCTGCGGTTCACCGATGCGCAAGATATAACTTTTCTTGGTGGAGTTATCGACAATGCCCGCCCGCGTCGTGCCGTCCGGTCCCTCGAAAAGCATAGAGAGACGCAGGTTGCGGGCAAAGGACTGGGAAGCGGGCACCTGCACAATATCGGCCTCGGGCGGGTCCTGACCGAAGGGCTGTTTGTCGAGGATGAGCTGGTAGCGTTTGAATCCCTCATCATCTGCCCGGCAGAGAGCGGCAAACACAAGCGGAATTAAAATGGCGCGATAGAGTCTCACGGTTCGATAGTATCCGTTCTTGTTTAAATTTCGTCAAGCGGTAGGCTTCTTCCGCGCGCTTAAAAATGGAGGAAAAATACGCATGCGGAAGGGATTTTTTGGTCTGATCGCACTCATGTTGGCTACACCGGCCGCGGCACAAATGCCGCATCGCGTTGCCGTGTTGGTCAATGAGAATTCGCAGTACTCCAAAAAAGCGGCCAATGTGTTTATGGCATGGCACCGTGTGCCGGACGTCAACCGGATCGGCCTGAGCCTTCCGGAATCGATCGTAACCGGTCGCGCCGAGTGCACGCCGGAAGAATTCATGAAGACCATTTATGATCCCGCGCAGAAAATAATTGAAGAGCGTGGCCTGACCAACGAAGTACTGGCGTGGGTCTATTCGGTCGATTTCCCCATCCGGATCATCACTTCGGATGATGATCAGAAACAGATGTCGCTGATGGGACTCACCTTTACGCGCGGCAAAGTGCCGGACGTAGAAATGATTGATCAGGGAACCCTCTTTTCGCCGTTTTTTGCCGGGCCGGGAAAAGAGGGCGGCTCGAAAAATCCGTCCCGGTCCTTTGATGTATTCGAGGCTTCTCTGAAAGAAAAAATGCCGTTGCCGTCGATGATGCTCGGGTATACCGGCGACAAAGGAACGGACATGGAGAGCGTTTTGCGTTGTCTGCAAAATGGTGTTCTTGCCCGTCAGAGCGGGGTAGGCCATCCGGTTCTGCTGGTGGAGACTGCGGATAAGAAACGCTCCGGTCCGCGTGAATGGCAGTATGCCGGCGTCAAAGCTGAAATGGCGGCCCGCAAGGGAGTCGTTAAAATTTATACCAACAAGCCTCCTGTGCAGACTAACCTGATGGGCGTGATGACCGGTGCGGCGACGGTTAAACCGTCCGACTTCGGAACCTTTGCCCCCGGAGCATTTGCTGAACACCTCACCAGCTGGTCGGCTGAATTTCAGAAACCGCAGACCAAATGTACCGAGTGGCTTCAAGCCGGCGCGACCATCACTGCAGGCATGGTNNATTTCCGCATGCCCGTTTTTTTGTACACTACGCCTCTGGCTGCTCTGCCATGGAAAGTTTTTACCAATCTATCCTCAGCCCGGTACAGATCCTATTGCTGGGCGATCCGCTTTCGCAGATATCCGGTCTTCCGGTAGAGATAAAAACCATCGGGTTGAGTAAAGAAATTTCCAGCAGTCTGGATTCCGCCTTTGTCGCTGATGCCAAATTTCCGGTTTCCGTAAAAGTGCTTTACAGTGCATTGCTCGACGGAAAGCAGATTAAAAATCCCGACGGTATCACGCTGATCGAACTTCCGTTCAAAGAAATCGGCGACGGATACCACGAAGTCCGCATCATCGCGCAGGCCCTTTCGCCGGTCACGCCCGGCGGGTTCAAGGATTTCCCCGTTCTAATCAATAAAAAAGGGCGTNNTTACCATTGCATTCAAGGAGAAAGATGAAAAATGAAGTATGAACTATGAAAATGGAATAATTTCAGAATTTAAAAAATACCGCTTTCATCTTTCATCATTCATCTTTCATATTTACTCCCTATGAAATGGATCTCGGACAGTCCTTCCAACACCTGGAAAATCGCGGAGGAATTCTTCCAGACCTTGGAAAATTATTCCGCCAATGGCGGCACTTCTGCGGTGATCGCTCTGCACGGTAATCTCGGTGCAGGAAAAACCTGCTTTACGCAGGGGCTGGCACAGGCCGCTGGCGTCAAAGAACCGGTTTGCAGCCCGACCTATACGATCATCAGCGAATATCTTGGCACGATTCCTTTTCATCACATCGACCTCTACCGCCTCGGCGGTCCGGAAGAGGCCTTCGACCTNNGGGTATCACCGTCATCGAATGGGCCGAGCGCGCTGCCGAACTGCTCCCGCCGGACACCATTCATATTCAGTTCGAGCGCGGCGACGACGAGCAGACTCGAATCATCGAAATTGTGGAGAATCCATTGAGATGAAAGAAGGAAGTTCAACCTGTACCAGGTTGCTGAAAACGTTTTGGACTTGGTTAAATCAAAGTCGTGTCCCGCATTTCGTTGTAGGAACGGTGTCTTTTATCTGGTTGGTTGCCGGGGTCCCGTTTTTGTCATTGTATAATAACGGAGTGGATCCGTTTTTTTCTGCGGCGAATAAAGGGAATCAGGACCTGGCCAATTATTATATGGCGGGCTCCGTTGTGCTCGCCGCAGATTTCAACTCGCTGTATCCCGTTCCCCGTGAAAATATCGAACACAACGTAGGCTGGCCCGATTGCGCGGATTCCAAGACTGGATACACTCAAATCGCCCATGAAAAAGGAGTAGAGGAATCGTTTCGGTTCATTCTTCCTCCCCCGAGTGCATTGTTGTTCGTGCCATTGGCAATGCTTCCCTATTGGATCGCCAGATGGGTGTGGGTCATTTGCTTGGGAGCGAGCTGTTGGGGGGCTTGCGCGCTCGCTTATAGTTTAGGGAGAAAATGCGGATGTTCTCAGTTTGTAGCGCTCGTCTTTTGGATTTTCTGGGCATTTTCCCCTTTTGTCATGAAGGGATTGCGGACAGCAAACAGCACGCCGATCCTGGCTTTGTTTGTGGGACTGGCTGCTTTAGGTGTTCTGGAGAATAAGCGACCTTTGGCATCTATCTCATGCATTGTTTCCGGACTGTTAAAAGGTGTGAGCATTATTTTCGTTCCGTTAATTCTTCTGATGAAAAGATGGAGGATCGTTTTGTGGGGGATCACACTTACATTACTAGTGAACGGAGCGACGGTTCTACTGGGCGGTGGTCCCGCCTATTTTGAGTTTTTTCAGAAAGTCTATCCTTCGACGCAAATCATAGATTTGTATTATGACAACCAGTCGGTCTATGGGTTTTTCTACAGGGTCATCGGTTCTGTTGTGGTGACCTCGAATGTGGTGGTCTTTTTTAAGGTGGTTGGATGGGCACTAGGCGGAACGGTGCTGGCCCTCATTTTTCGTCAGCGACGGGCGTTGGCGGAGTATCGTCGGGCCTACATACCCGCCGTAGTGGCGTTGCTGGGGATTTTTTTGATTTTCAAGCCGTATAATTGGGGCCATTACGCAATGTGTTTCATCCCGTTCTGGCCAGCTCTATTCGCGTTATGCCGGAAAAAATGGCAGCGAGGGATTCTCTGGATCTCTGCAATCATAATGTGGTTTCCTTTGGTTCAGTTTCACGGGAAGCAACTGATGTCTTCTGGATGGCTGACCTCCCCGGTTTTTATTGGCGAAACATTATTAGTGGCTCTGTCTTTTACCTTATTGGCAGGGCCGGTATTTGACGGAAAAGACAAGTAATTATGATTACTCTTGGTATTGAATGTTCTTCGAGGCAGGGCAGTGTGGCGCTGTTGAAAGACGACGAACTGCTCAGTGAAAAAACATGGGTCGGCGAGCGCGTTCGTCACAATGCCATTTTCCAAACCTTGGAAACGCTCCTGAGCGAAGTCGATATATCGTATAACGAACTATCGCTCTGCGCGGTTGGGCGCGGACCGGGATCGTTCTCCGGTATGCGCATGAGCTTTGCCATTGCGCAGGCACTGGCGCTACCGAATAAAACCGAAGTGCGTGCCGTCAGCAGCGGCGCGGCACTGGCGCTCGCTGCCGCGCGCGACGGCGCAAAACAGATCGCCGTCGNNCGCCCGCCGCGGACAATTTTGGGCCGGATTTTTCCAATGTTCGGACCTGAGCGACAGCGAAAGTGCTTTTGGTATTTCCCAAAAGAAACGACCCGCAGGGGAGTGGCAAAAAAACGAACTGAAACTTTCCGAACCTTGGAAACTTGTTCCCTACGAAGAGCTGGTTGTCCCCGCCGGAATGCTGATCATCAGCCCCGAGGCCGAGCGGTTGATGCAGTGGTTTCCAGACATTGGAAAAGCGCGCTTTCCGCTGGCCAGTGATGTGGCGAAACTGGCTGTTCAGCAGATTGAGCCCGAACCGCTCGAACCGCTTTACATGCATCCGCCGGTCTTCATTGAGCCGAAATTCGGTTGAGTTTGCGGACTTTTCGGCTACAATTCTCGGATATGAGAAAGCTCTTTTGTTTACTTGTAAGTCTTCTGCTGTCAGCCGGCTCAGCCAAAGCGATAGTTGTGTCGAATTATGCCGTCGCGGTTAGTTCGCCGACCAACGAAATTTCCGGTACTTGGGATTTGGACTGGAGCTATATCTATAACTACAAAGGTAGTTCAGCAGTAGCAGTTGGTTCTCACTGGCTTCTGACGGCAGCCCATGTGGCGAATGATAACGCAGTCTCAAATATTTTGGCGG
>DINM01000139.1:3456-7143 GCA_002423675.1 Verrucomicrobia bacterium UBA5540 | reverse complement strand
GATTCAGAAAGAGGATGTTCCCGTCATCATTCAGGCCGACTCGGCCGCGCCGGCCGGACTGCTCGTCCGGGTGATTGATGAAGCCAAGCTCGCCGGAGCGCTTAAAGTCAGCCTGGCTTCTGTTAAACCGAAGGGTTGAGTGCCGTATCGTGAAACCTGCAAAAACAGACACATCGTTCTCCCGCTTGCGCCACCGTCTTTGGGTTGCGCTGGGAGCGTCCGGTTTGACGCTTCTCTTTTTTCTCGTGCTTCCGCTGATGCAAACCATTACGCAGCCGCGCGACATGGATATGGAGCTGAGGGATACCGATATCGCCAACGTCCCCCCGCCGCCTCCTCCGCCGGAACCGGAAAAGGAGGAGCAGAAAGAGGAGGAACCGCCGCCTCCTGAATTGGCTGACGAGGCTCCGCCGCTCGATCTTTCGCAACTGGAACTGGCCCTCAATCCCGGATTCAGCGAGGGCTGGATGGGCGGCGGCGATTTCGCCGTCAAGCTCAATACCGGTCTGGCCAAAGACGACACGCTCGATTCGGTCTTTTCCATGGCCGACCTCGACCAGAAACCGCGCGTGATCTATCAGCCGGGTCCGACGCTGGACGCCGCCGCCCGCCGCAAGGCTCCCGGAACGGTTTACATTATATTCATCGTCGATCAGCGCGGGCGGGTTGAGAATCCGATGATCCAGAAATCGACCGATCCCGTTTTTGAAAAACCGGCGCTGGCCGCCGTCAAGCAATGGAAATTTGAACCCGGAAAACGGAACGGACAGCCGGTGCGCTTCCGCATGCGTGTTCCCGTCACCTTCCCGAAAGGATAATGAGATGAAAGTTATTAGTTATTCGTTATTTGTTATTGGTTCAGTCGCAGTGCTGACCGGCTGCAGTTCAACCGGATCGCTTGAGCCGAAAGCCGGATCACCGCTCAGCGCCGCCGAGCTGACGATCTGGAACGACCCGGCATTCAAAAAACAATTTGCCGAAAGCTATCTGGCCGCGACCGACGTGGAGCCGCGAGTCACCCTCATTGAGCGCGAGGATATGGAAAAAATTCTCGGCCTGATTTCTTCGGATAAAATNNCCTCCAGTGCCGTTTTTGACTTCACGCTCGCCAATATTTATTTCCAGCAGGAACGCTATGACGATGCCGCTCCGGTCTATCAGACGGCGGTCGAAAAATATCCGAAATTCCGTCGGGCCTGGCGCAATCTGGGACTGATCTATGTCCGGAAGGGCGAATTCGATAAAGCGGTCCCGGCACTTACCAAAGTCATTGAACTGGGCGGCAGCGACGCGCTGACCTACGGCCTGCTCGGCTTTGCCAGCTCTTCAGTTGACGACAATCTGGCCGCTGAATCGGCCTATCGCCAGGCCGTACTGATGGATCCCGCCACGCTCGACTGGAAACTGGGGCTGGCCCGCGCTTTCTTCAAACAGGAACGGTATGCCGAGGCGGTTGCACTCTGCAAAAGCATGATTGATGCTCATCCCGAACGCGCCGACTTCTGGCTGCTTCAGGCCAACGCCTACGTCGGACTCGGCCAGCCGATGAAGGCCGCCGAAAACTATGAACTGGTCGATACCCTCGGTCAGTCCACCGTCGATAGCCTTAACATGCTCGGCGACATCTATGTCAACGAAGGCCTCTATGAAATGGCCGTCAGCTCCTATATCCGTGCCATGGAGAAAAACCCCGACCGCAACGCTGAGCGCGCCATCCGCGCCGCTAAAGTGCTGGTCACCCGCGGCGCGCTGGAAGAAACCAAAAGGTTGATTGAANNATTGAACGGATCGAACAGATGCATGGCGCCCAGCTGGTCGCCGCCGATCAGAAAGACCTGCTCAAACTCCGCGCCCGCATCGCCGTAGCGGAAGGAGCCTCCGGCGATGAAATCCGCGTGCTCGAAGAGATCGTCAAACTCGATCCGCTCGACGGCGAGGCGCTCATCA
Source organism: Verrucomicrobia bacterium UBA5540 (assembly GCA_002423675.1). GTDB lineage: Bacteria > Verrucomicrobiota > Kiritimatiellia > Kiritimatiellales > Tichowtungiaceae > Tichowtungia. The sequence goes on along the minus strand of DINM01000139.1, from coordinate 5,196 downwards.
TGCTCGGACAGAACGCTTCGAAAGCCAACGATCCCGAAAAAGCGGCGTTCTACTACGAACGGGCCGAAAGCCTCGAAAAATTTGAAGCCGACGCCAAACTGCGCCACGCCCAGTTGCTCGTCGGGCAGGGTAAATACACCGAAGCGCTTCCGTTGCTACGTCGCTCGNNGCTCGCAGGAGATCAAGCCGCGCGACGAGCTCCAGAAATATCTCGACCAGATCGAGCGCATCGCCAAATCAAAATAGTTTCCAGACATTGGAACTTTTTCTACCGATTTTTCCAACCATTGGAAACGTCCATATATCGTAATACGATATATGTTTATTTGAAGACGGAGTTGATGCCCATGGCCTGTTTTTGCGCAAAGTCAGGAAAGATGCGGTGGTTTACGCGCCGGATGAGCGGCTGGAGGATGCTGTAAAGAGTGACGGCGAGGATCCGGTCGAGTCTCCGGTAGCTGCTCTGGCGACGAAAAAGAATATTGATGATTCGGCTGAAATGGACGCTCCGGAGCGGAAAGGGTCTGGGGTCAAGCTGAACTGCGTACCGGGGTTCCGGCCATTTGGTTTCGTAGTTTTCTTTCATTTTCCGCAGCAGGCGGAGAGTGCGTTCCGGATGCGACAGAAAATAATAGGCTCGAGCGACTGCGATGATGCGGAAGGTGTCGTATTGAAAGTCGAAGTCTTCCTGTGGAAGGCCGAGTTTTGCGGCGATTTCTTTCATTCGGCGAATGTCACGCAACGCGTGATATCCGGTTTTTACCAGATCGCGCCCGCAGGCGGGAGAAACATAAAAGCGGAGAATTTTTCGCATGAAATGGCTGATGAGGATATGTTTCCAATAAACCGCGATGAGTGGCGGCATGCGCAGACGGCGGAAAAAAATGCGGCGGGTCGCGAACTCGTCAATATAGAGCAGATTTTTGACAACGCGATCGGATAGATCGAGCAGTTCGCGCAGCGACGGCCAGTCTGTTGTTTCGAGATATTCTTTGCAGTATGCCTGCAGTGCCTGATCCGTGCGCAGGTTGTCGCGGAAAATCCGCAGGGGGACGTAGGTATTGATTTCGTTCCAGATGCCGGCATCTTCCAGCAGTGTCAGGTCGCGGAAGCCGCTCCAGCCACCGGTTTGGCACCAGACAGAAATCCCGGCAATGTTACGCGTGGAGATAAGCCTGTCGCAGATTTTCTCGTAGTCGCGCCCGATGAAGGAGGGGAAGCGTCCGAAGCCTTCATATTCGCGCCGCGTTTGCAGTTCGATCAGTTTGCGGTGGTCGCTTTCAAAAAGCAGACGGTTGAGCGGCAGATAGCGGAAGAAGTCGGATTCTCCGTACTTCATGGAAATGATCAGATTCGGGCTGTGGATATCATCGAATACACGTTTAAACGTGTCTCGGTTCCAAATGAGATCGCCGAGCCGGCTGATACCGACGGTCCACGTTCGGAAAATCAACAGCTTATTGTTCTGCTCAAAAACCGGCAGAAGCGTTTTAAGCATGAGACGCGCATCACGAGGAGTTTTCAGAATCAGGCGGCTCTGGAAATCGCCACTGACGTCCACGCCGTCGCTNNCTGAAAAGGTTGCGGTAGAGGCCGATGTATTGTTCGATTTTCATGCAAAGCAATTCCGGATAGAGCGGGTTGGGGGTCAGGTGCGCGAGATCGTCGAGGGTCACGGAGTTGTAACCCATGGCTGCGGCCCGGCGGGTGAACGCACGGAAGTCATTTTCAATCTGCCGG
>DINM01000139.1:0-3432 GCA_002423675.1 Verrucomicrobia bacterium UBA5540 | reverse complement strand
CGAATCAGTCCGTCATGATTTAATTCAGCGAAGTCAATTTTAGACCAATTGATTTCAGTCCGCCGATTTCCCCGAAAGAACGGGCCGATTCCATCGATCAGAAAAAGTTTGCGGTTTAAATTATTCACGGTGCGACGCTAACACCGGTTTGTAAGAATTGTGTTAGCGAAAAGCGCAAATGATTTTCTAACCGTCTTCTAATACGTGCGTAACCGAGCAGGGTTAAATTCCGGCCATGATATACAATAAAAATATGCACAGCAGGGCCGACCTGCACGTTCACAGTAAATACTCCGACCGTCCGAGCGAGTGGTTNNCCTGCCGCGAGCGCGGCATGGACTATGTCACCATCACAGATCACAACAGTATCAGCGGCGCGCTCGAAATTGCCCATCTGCCCGGAACGTTTCTCTCCTCCGAACTCACAACGTACTTCCCGGAGAATAACTGCAAAGTCCACTGCCTCGTCTGGGGTGTCACCGAAAAAACATTCCGCGATCTGGATGAGCTGCGCCCGAACATCTACGATCTGCATCGCTACATGAATGAAAATCATATCGTTCATGCCGTCGCCCATCCGCTTTTCCGCGTCAACGACCGTCTGACCCTGGACGAATTTGAAAAACTCATCCTGATGTTTCCCCGGTTCGAAGGGCTCAACGGCTCGCGCCATCCGCGCGCCGGACTGCTGGCCCGCACTGTATTTGAAAACCTGACACCGGAACTGATTGTCCAGCTCGCCAACCGGCACGGCATTGTGCCGACGGGTTCCGAACCTTGGAAAAAAGTCATCACTGGCGGAAGCGACGACCACAGCGGGCTCTACAGTGCTGAAGCCCACACCGTCACGCCGCCTGCCGCGACCGTCTTCGACTTTCTGCAGCATCTGAGCGAAGGTCGCCATCAGCCCGGCGGGCGGGCCNNCAGCTATTACGAGAACCGGTTTATAAAAAGCAGCAGCGGGAAAGCCGGTCTGGTCGGGGCCATGCTCAAGCGGCTGGTCGAAGAACCGAAGGCGCCGGAAACCGGCCTGCGCGCGGCGCTCGCGCAACCCATCCGCAATTTTGTTTTTGAGCAGAAGAAAAAACAGCTCAACGATATTGAAAAAATGCTGTTCGAGGAAATTGCGGCCATCCGCCGTCGTTCCGCTGAAGAGCCGGCGGAGGAAGACGAGGCCGCGCGGCATGAAGATGACCGGAAATTTAAAGCGGCCTGCCGGATCGGGCACCAGCTCACCTTCACGTTCATCCAGCGCTTCATCGAACAGATCCGGCGCGGCGGACTGATTGAAAGCATACAGTCCTTCGCCTCGCTCGGTCCGGTTGCGCTCGGCCTTGCCCCGTACCTCACCGCATTCAGCGTGCAGCACAAAGACGAAAACTTTCTGCGGGAAGTCGCCGCACGTTTTCCCGGCACGGAAAAACTCACGCGCCGCTCCTGCAAACGCGCGTGGTTCACGGACACCTTTACCGATATGAACGGCGTCGTGAACACCATTAGGACGCTCGCCGCGCTGGCGCACAAAGAGGGCCGGGAAATTACGGTTGTCACCTGCCTGCCTGAAAAACCGGAAGCAGACTTTCCGCTCAAAAATTTCCGGCCTGCCGGAGCCTTTCTGCTGCCGGAATATCAGCAGCAGGAACTGGTCTATCCGCCGCTGCTCGAAATCATCAACTGGCTCGAAGAAAAAGAAATTGATGAAATCATCATCTCTACGCCCGGCCCAATGGGGCTTGCCGCACTGGCGGCGGCGAAGCTTCTCAAGCTCAATGTGCGCGGCATCTATCACACCGACTTTCCGCAATACGTCCGCCAGCTCTCCGACGACGAGCATATGGAAGATATCACCTGGCGCTACATGGCCTGGTTCTACGAAAACATGGATCGCATCGCGGTTCCCAGCCGCGCTTATCTCGAACAGCTCGCGAAAAAAGGGTTCGATCGAAAAAAACTTTATGTCATGCCGCGCGGCGTCGACCTCGAACGCTTCAATCCGGCCAAGCGTGACGAAACCTTCTGGCATCAGTTCAATCTCAACGGCGAATTCAAATTCTTGTACGCCGGACGCATCTCCAAAGAAAAAAATCTGGTGAACCTGCTCGATGCGTTTCAGTCGCTCAAAGGGGATAACACGTTCAGTGCCAAGCTGATTCTCGCCGGAGACGGACCCGATCTGAATGAACTCAAAACGGAATACAGCAATNNAATGAAAACATCCTCTTCACCGGACGTCTCGACGGCGAAGAACTTTCGCGGGCTTACGCCAGCGCGGACTTCTTTGTCTTTCCCAGCCTCACTGACACCTTCGGCAACGCCGTGCTTGAAGCCCACGCCTGCGGCCTCCCGGCAATTGTTTCCGAAGAGGGTGGTCCGTGCGAGATCGTGCGCTCGCACAACTCGGGCCTCGTGGTTAATGCGCGCAGCCCCGCTGCGCTGGCCGAAGCCCTCCGCACCGTATGGAGCGATGAAGCCCTGCGCGGCAAACTGAAAAAAGGCGCACTCAAACGCGCCCGCGTCAGCCGCTGGGAGACCGTTCTCGCTCAGTTATAGTTTCCAATGTTTGGAAACTCGCGGTTTGATTTCGTCCTGCTTTGCAGGCAGACTGCGCGCCAATGAAAAAACACATTCAGGCCTTCCTGTCGGAAAAAGACAACCACCTCGTCCAGTTCATCAAATACGGCATGTGCGGCGGGGCGGCCACCGTGGTGGATGTCACCGTCTTTTTCCTGTTTGCCTGGCTGGTCTTTCCGGCGTTGACCGCAAGCGACCCGTTTACCAAACTGCTCGGGGCACTTCATTTTGATGTTCGTACCGTTTCTGAATCACTCCGTCTGCGGAACTACTGGATTGATAAAATCATTTGCTTCATGTTTTCCAACCTTACCGCGTATGTGTTGAACGTCCTGTTCGTCTTTAAAGCCGGGAAACACAAGCGGCATCACGAACTCATGCTCTTCTACGCCGTCTCGCTGGTTTCTTTCTTTGTCGGAACTTTTATCGGTGCATGGCTCATCAAAGGTTTCGGGCTCGATACAACCTATTCCTACGTTGCCGCTGCTATCTCCGCGCTTCTCATCAATTATGCCGGGCGAAAGTTTTTTATCTTTCACGGGTAGAGGGAAGAGCCGCCCGCGAATCAGCGTGTCATAACTCGCGGTTGATGAAGCGGTTGATAATGTCGAAATAATCCGGGTGCTGATTGATTTCCATGTGATCCGTTGGCAGGGTGATTATTTTTTTCGATCCGCCGAGCGCTGCGCTGAGTTTGTGTCCGCTTTCTACCGGGATTACGTCGTCAAATTCCGCCAGAAGAACCAGTGCGGGCATTTTACTTTGCGGCGCAAAATCAATGGAGGGGAACGGGTGGCGCAGCATTCGGTGCAGCGGAAGCCACGGATATTGGAAGCGTGCAATGGCGGCGATGTTTTCGTC
>DINM01000050.1:6262-6470 GCA_002423675.1 Verrucomicrobia bacterium UBA5540 | reverse complement strand
TGCAGCGAACTTCCCGACGGCTGTCAGCAGCGCTTTGATCGCATCGACGAAAAACTCGATGCCATCCACACGCAGGCCAGCAAAACCAATGGACGGGTCACCAAGCTCGAACGCTGGTCGCTGGTCTTCATCACCGCCTTGGTTGTCATGCTCTCTTCAAATCCGGAAGGTTTTGTATCTGTCCTAAAAGCTGTCGCCACATTTGTGC
>DINM01000050.1:5278-6251 GCA_002423675.1 Verrucomicrobia bacterium UBA5540 | reverse complement strand
GGAGCGCGCCAGCGCAACAAGCGGGTTGCAGACGCGTCTCATACGTGCAGGTCACTCTTTATGTTCAATGTGGGTTTCGACGGATTCGGAAGAGTGATGTCCGCCGGAGGCCATGATGGTGTCTCTCAGTCCCTCAACGTAATGAATGTATTGCACGTAGGCTTCCACGTACTCGCGGCCCGCCGTCACGCTTTCCTCCGCATGTTTTTTTGTCTTCAGCGCTTTGTTGAATTTTTCCCGAATGGCACCGGCCATGTGCCCGGTCATTTTTGTAATCATTTCTTCGGCGGAACCATTTACCAACGACTGATCAGCAATGGCGACAATCGGAGGCACCGGTTCATCTTTGATCCCAGTGTAGGGCGCGCCTTCGCCCGCGCGGTGAATTCGAATGAGGGTTTCGAGGAAGTAATGGTCGGCCAGCTGTTTCGCTTCCGGCCCCTTGGAGCGGACGGCGACGGCTTTGGCGAATGCATTCTTGATCTCGGCCTCATTCTCTTCGCTGACCCACTTAAGGATCGGCGTGACGTCGCCTTTTTCAAGAGCCGCCTGTGCTTCAGGAATCAGCGGCCCGTTCATCNNCGTGTCGCAATGCGCCTCGGCCAGCGCGGTGAATAATCCGTAAACAACAGCAACAACCAAACCCTTCGTCATGATCTTCATCGACTTCCTCCTTTTTCTATTTTTTACACCCATCGGCGGACGCGCGCTCTGTACGCACGATAATCGTCGCCGAACCGATCCTCCAGATACTTCTCTTCCGGCAGGATGACGATCCAGTGCAGCAGCGCGACAACGACCGGCAAAAAAAGCAACGGCCACGCCGCACCGGCCGCTAGGCAGACCCCGGCGTAAAGGAGCATGAGCCCGAGATAAAGCGGGTTGCGGGTGAATTTGAACGGCCCTCCGGTAATCAGCGCCCGGCTGCGCCGCGCGGGAAGCATGCTGGTGTTCGCCTGCCGGAACGTCCTGT
>DINM01000050.1:0-5259 GCA_002423675.1 Verrucomicrobia bacterium UBA5540 | reverse complement strand
CCGCCGGAAAACCGCACAGCCCGCCCAGCGCCAGACCGAACCCGTGCAAAGGCATCCGTAGCGGAACAAGCCAGTGCAACGCCATCCCCGTCACAAACGGGATGCCGATGATCAACGGCGGCGATATCAAAATCCGGGGATGATTCATCTTATCTTTACTCAGCCACCAGTTCGTCGTCCGCATGCGCTTTGGCGACCTCAGCGGCGAGCGCGTCGAGCTGTTTGTATGCTTCGGCGTCCGGCATTCCTTTGTGCAGAACGGTGCCGAGTACCTCAACTTTGAGGTTCGGGATCAACCCGGCGATCTGCTCAATCGCTTTGCTGCTCCAGCCANNCGTATTTCACTTTCGGCTTCAGCAGATTGGCGAGGTGCGAGGCATAATAAACGGCAGGATGCGGGCCGACATGCACGGTCGGGGTGCCGACAATCAGCGTGGCCGCATCCACCAGCGCAATGGCCAGCTTCCCGATATCCGTAACCGCCAGGTCAAAGGCATGCACAGTGACACCTTTTGCGGCCAGCGCGTCGATGAGATGCTTCACCATGATTTCGGTCGAGCCGTGCATGCTGATATAGGGCAGAACCACTTCGTTTTTCATCTGCGGCGAGATCCAGTCGCGGTAGGCATCGACGATGAAGCCGGGCTCATCATAAACCGGCCCGTGACTCGGGGCGATCATGTCAAAATCCAGCGCGGATAGCTTTTCAATATTTTTGGCGATGATCTGGCGGAACGGCATCATGATTTCCGCGTAGTACCGTTTGGCGGCTTCGTACACCTGCGCCTGATCGGAAACGAACAGGTCCGTCGTCGCCAGATGCGAACCGAAAAAGTCGCAGGAGAAGAGGCATTTGTCTTCCGGAACATAGGTGCACATGGTTTCCGGCCAGTGAACCCAAGGCGTATAGACAAAGGTCAGCGTTTTACCGCCGAGCGAAACACTCTCGCCGTCGGCAACTACCTGAATGCGCTCCGCCGGAATATGCAGATGAGAGGTCAGCATTTCGCGGGCTTTTTCGCTGCATAGCAACTTGGCTGACGGGAAACGTTCCAGCACGTCTGGCAGGAGGCCGGCATGATCCTGTTCGGAATGCTGCGAAACCACGTAGTCAACCTTGTCCACCGTCTCAAGCTGCGCCATCAGATCCTCGCGCAGCACGGGATCAGCACTGTCGATCAGCGCCGTGGCGTTTTCCCCGCGCACCAGATAGGCGTTGTAGCTGGTTCCGTCCGGAAGCGGAATCAGCGAATCAAAAAGACGGCGTTCCCAGTGAACACAGCAAATGGCTTCGATTCCTTTTTTAATCTCTCTTGCATGCATACCAATCTCCTTTTCATTAACGTCCCGTTCTTCGCCCGCATTCTATTAAACTTTTCCGGAGGGTACAGACCCAAATTAGCCTCTCAATCGTGCTCCGTTTATGAATTCATCGTTGCTTCCTGCACCATGCTTTTCGGGAACAGGATGTTGTTTTCCAAATGAATGTGCTCGTGCAGGTCGGCCTCCAGAGCCTGAAGACCATCGTACAGAGCCGCGAAGGTCTGACAAGCATCGTCGGGAAGCCCGTAATTTCCGGTCAGCCTGCGGATGTCCACCAAGACATTCCCCGCGTGGTCATGCTCCAGCATCATCTGCCGGATCGGGTTTTCAATTATTCCGCAATGAACCACGGGGCGCGCACCGGTTCCGGACACAAAGGCATCAATGTCTTTGATGGCCGGAAAGAGAATCCGCTCTTCTTTCAGCAAATGTTCCGAGAGTTCGTCATCGAGTCCATCAAACAACTGCCGCAACTGGCTCAGCATCTCGCCGTGCTTTTCTCCGTGAGCGCGTTGAACTTTACGCAACAGCTCATCGAGACGAAGCAATTGCTCTTTGGTGAAGGTGTGGTGCTTTTCGAGAATATGATCGGCCAGAGCGGTCAGCGATGCCGCATTCCAATCCACCGAAGGGACTTCTGACTGAGCGGAACTCCAGGCCTGTTCCAAGGCTTGCTCTGCCGCACTCCATTCCAGACCGGCAGACTGAACCGCTTCACTGAGCGGTCGCAGACCGCCGCAGCAATAGTCGATTCCCAGCTTTTCTAGCTGCGGGCGTAATACGGGATAGTTCACCACCAGCTCGCGGACCGTTTGTTCCGGGCTGATCTCTAACGGACGGTTTTTTTCTATGGGTGACTCGTTCATGGCATTTCCTTTGGTTCTCATTGATGACGACACGTTACGCGATCCTCCGCCGCCCCGCCTTGATTTGCATCAAGGAATTCTTCCGAACTCTGGAACCCGGCGGGCCGGTTTTTATTCTGCAGAAACTTCTATGAAGGGCACTGCCTCAGTCGCATTGCCGCCTGCGCCCATTGCCTGATAAAATGCGGCGCAATTAACAAACCGCTGAGCCTGAACCTCGATCAGATCGATTTTTGTCTGTTGTGACTGCTGCTCTACAGTGAGCAATTCGAAATAGCTGGCTGCGCCCAGATCGTAGCGGCGGCGCATGGAATCTAGAAGTTTTTGCGCAGCGAGATCCGCAGCAGACAATGCGGTCAGACGTTGAGAATCATTTTCCAGTGCACGCAACACATCGGCCACTTCGCGCAGGGATTCGAGAACAACAGTTTGATAGTTCGCCGTCGCCGCATCAAAGGCGGCCAGTGCCGCACGTTTTTTTGCAGGCAATTCTGGGTTGAACAACGGTTGTGTCAGTTGCCCGACCAAACTCCAAACCACCGAGTCTCCTCCGAACAACGCACCCGTCGTTAAGGCTTGCGACCCGAGATCGGCGCTCAGGTTGATCTGAGGATACAGATTGGCAATTGCCACCCCGTATTCCGCATTGGCCGCATGAAGCAGGGCTTCCGCTGCCTGAATATCGGGGCGAACCCGTACCAGATCGGAGGGAACGATCAGCGGCAGATCGTCCGGAAGCGTGAACTCATCCAATGCGAAAGATGGCAACTCTTTTTCGCCCGGTGCCCGCCCGGCGAGCACGGCCAGCAGGTGGTTGTTTTGCTGAAGCTGATTGCGCAGCAATGGGATTCCTGCACGCGTCTGTTCCACCAACGTTTGCATAGCCAGCACATTATCAGGGGCGGCCTGGCCGAGGCGTACTTTCTCCCGGGTGAGTCCCAGCTGTTCTTCCTGGATACGCAGAATGGTTTCTGTGGTTTGGATTTGCTCGGACAAGCGGGCCTGTGTGATGGCGGAGGTGACGATGTTGCCGATTAATGTTAGCCGCGCCCCGTCTACTTGATACTGCTGATAGTCGGCGCGGGCCAGCAGGGCTTCTGCGGCCCGGCGATTGCCTCCGGCCAGATCCAGGTTGTACTTCACGCCCACACCGGCGTTGTACAGGCTGAATTCCCGTGAGTCGTCAGCCATTCCCGATGCGCTGGAACTGGATCGCTGCCGCTGAGCGCCGAGATTTGCGGCCACCTGCGGATAGCGAGTGGAACCGGTCTGTGCGGCGTAAAGCTCCTGTGCCTGGCGCAATGTGGCCAGCGATCCAGCCAACGTGGGGCTACGCTGCAGAGCGTCACCAATCAAATTATCCAGTTTGGGCGAAGCGAATTCTTGCCACCAGTGCAGGTTCCTCCGGCCCCCTTCGAGGACACGCGGCGACTCCGAGGCGTTCGCCGTGTGCGCAGCCAGCGGGGTGGAGAGATAACCCTCCACTGCGGGAGCGACCGGGCGTTTAAAGTCCGGGCCGGTTGTACATCCGGCCAGACAAATCATTGCAGCCAAGGCAGTCATTTTATAAAGGATTTCATAGTTCATCGGAATCTCCCTGATCCATGCTTCAATCGATCGTACGTCCTTCGCCCTTTTCCTCATGAGTCACTCCATCGCGAATGTGATAGATGCGCTTAAAGGTGGGAATGATCTTTTCATCGTGGGTCACGACGATGATCGCGGTTTCAAATCTGCGGGCCATATCGTTTAAAATCCGAATCACCGCCAGCGCGCGCTGGCTGTCGAGTGGCGCGGTCGGTTCATCGGCGAGGATCACCGGCGGTCGATTGATCAACCCTCGGGCAATGGCCACCCGTTGCTGTTCTCCTCCGGAGAGCTGCGAGGGCATGGCTTGGGCGCGGTGCTGAACATCAAGTGCGGTCAGCAATTCAACGGCGCGCTGGCGCGACTCCGCGTTTGACGTCCCGGCCAGCATGGGCAGCAGGGCAATATTGTCGGTGACGTTGAGAAAAGGAATCAGATAAGGTGCTTGAAAGACAAAGCCTATTTTGTCGCGGCGCAAGGCCCTTAAATCTTTGGTCTTCCATCCATTATCGTACGTCACCTCCTCGCCGAGAATCATACGTCCCTGCGTCGGTTCAATTACGGCGCCCAGGCATTTGAGCAATGTGCTTTTTCCAGAGCCCGATGGACCGATCAGTCCGACGACCTCGCCGGGAGCCACCCGCATGTCCACGCCTTTCAAAGCATCGACCGCCGTGTCCCCGCGGCCATAGCGTTTTTTCAGCCCTTCAATATAAATCCCTTTTCCTGTCATCTTAACCTCCAATCGCCTCTGCCGGATCGACTTTCAGCGCGGTGTAGATGGAAATAATGCTGGCGAGAATACAAATCAACACCACAACAACTGCGCCGATCAATGAGTCGAGCGGCTCCAACAAAACATATTTTGGAAAGATCGGTGCCATCATCAGAGTGGCCGTAATTTTACCTACTACAAAACCGATCAGCCCCAGCGTGACGGCCTGCTGCATGATCAGGCCGATAATGGTGCGGTTTTTGGTGCCGATCAGCTTCAGCACGGCAATTTCGCGGATTTTACCAAGTGTCAGCGTATAGATGATAAACGCGACAATCGCCGCGCTGACTATCGAAAGGATCACGAGGAACATGGCAATCTGTTTGGCCGAAGAAGCGATCAGTTTTCCGACAATAATCTCTTCCATCTGGCGGCGTGTATAGACTGTCAGCCGTTTCCAGCGGCGTATCGATTCAGCCACCTCCTCCGGGTTGTGGCCCGGTTTCACATTGACCAAAACCGCATTGACGTACGGATTGCTGCTTTGCGAAGCGACAACCGCATCCAGCAACCCTGGAACGCCGGGACGATTGAACGCCGGATTTCCGGCGGTTCGCCGCCGCTGTTGCCAAACGGCGTCATTATCCTTCAGAAACTGCGCCTCTTGCGCATCTTTAAGCGGAATGAACACCATGGGGTCCCCACTGGAAGAGACCATTCGCCGGGTCAGCCCCACGACGGTGTAGCTGTTGCGACGAATCTGAATCC
>DINM01000153.1:433-4060 GCA_002423675.1 Verrucomicrobia bacterium UBA5540 | reverse complement strand
GATCAGTCCGGCGTCAACCGGCACGATGATGTCGAGCAGTGAAGGAACGAGCATTTCCCTTTGCGCGCCTTTGGTGGAAATCGCAACGCAACGGGCATAGTCCGGTTTCTGCGTGCCCTGCATAATGCCGGGAAATTCCCGAAACTGCCGGCGGACTTCTTCGACCATTGAACCGGCGGCGCGACCGACGGCTTTCATGGTCATAGCGCAGAAAACAAAGGCCATCATGCCGCCGAGAAATAGTCCGCAAATCAAAAGCGGATTCATGATGTGCAGCTCAAAACGGTCAACAAACTGCATGAGCTCGCCCNNGAGCCTTCGCCAGCCAGTTTACCGATCCACATTTTGACTTCTTCAATATAAGCGGCCAGCAGCGCCATAGCGGTGAGTGCGGCGGATCCGATGGCAAAACCTTTACCGGTAGCAGCAGTGGTGTTGCCAAGCGAGTCGAGCGCATCGGTTCGTTCGCGCACTTCTGGCGGCAGGTGCGACATTTCAGCGTTTCCGCCGGCGTTGTCAGCGATCGGGCCGTAAGCGTCTGTGGCGAGCGTGATGCCGAGGGTAGCGAGCATCCCGACAGCGGCAAAGCCGATGCCGTAGAGCCCCATCGACATATCGTGGAAACCGCCCGCGAAGCCGAAGGCGCAGATGATGCCCGCAATGATGGTGATGACCGGGATACCGGCGGAGTACATACCGGTGGCGAGACCGTCGATGATGACGGTGGCCGGACCCATGACCGCCTGACCGGCGATGCCTTTGGTCGGACCGTATTCATCGGAGGTGTAGTATTCCGTGGCCTGACCGATGATGACGCCGGCGGCCAGACCGGAGATGACGGAGAGGACGATTCCTCCCGCAATCAGACCGAACTGCCACATGCCGACGAGCGCGAGCACGATAAAGATGGAGCTGCTGAGCGTTCCGGTGAGAAGAGCCTTGAGCAGATTTTTCTGGCTGGCTCCTTCTTTACAGCGGACGAGGAACATCCCGATGATGGAAAGAAGCGTGCCGACACCGGCGACCACCATCGGCGCGGTGACAAGGCCGACGGCCTGATGCACAGCTGCCGCCACATCGGCGCTGCCNNGCTTCAACTTTACCGACGAGGTCGGCACCGACGTCCGCGGCTTTGGTGTAGATACCGCCGCCGACGCGGGCGAAGAGCGCCTGCGTGGAGGCGCCCATGCCAAAGGTGATCATAGTGGTGGTCATGGCGACCAGTTTATCAATCACGGTGCAGCCGGCTGGGACAAAGGTCATGCCGAAGCCCGTGAGTCCACTGGTCATGTGAGCGTCGGTGTAAACCAGCTTATCGAGAACAAAGTACCAGATGCAGATATCGAGCAGACCGAAGCCGACGACGACGAGCCCCATCACCGCGCCAGAACGGAAAGCGACCTGCAGACCGCGATTGAGGCTCTCGGAACAGCCTTGCGCCGTGCGCGAGGAGGCCGCCGTAGCGGTTTTCATGCCGATGAAGCCGCAGAGACCGGAAAAGAAACCGCCGGTGAGGAACGCGATCGGAACAAACGGATTCTGAACGCCGAAGAATGCCAGCACCTGCAGGATGACCAGCAGAACCAAAAAAACCAGCGCAACCACTTTGTACTGGCGAACCAGATAGGCCATGGCACCTTCACGGACATGACCCGCAATTTCGGTCATCGTAGCATTGCCTTCGTTGGCTCCCATCATTTTTTTATAGAAATAGACCGCGAAGCCTAACGCCAATATGGAGGCAATCGGAGCAATCCACCAAATCTCTGGAATCACTGAACTTTCCATCTACTTTCCCTTTCACATTTAACAACAAACCAAACAAAGTTTAAATCTCGGCAGTGTTACAGTACGCAAAGGAAAAGAAAGTGGCAAGTTGCATTGTGAGACATTCTGCCGGTATTTCACGGCAGCGCGAAAAGCGGAAAAAATCAGCCCAGAATCGGGCGGAGCGGAGAATTTTCCAAAGTTTGCCTCTCCCTCCGGTCGTTGCCTTGCATACGCAAGGCCTCTCTCGTTCTATGAATTTAAAAGCGGAAAATCGCTCGAGTGAAAAATTTCGAGGTCGCGTTTACAAACCTCGGAAAAGTTGGCGAGCAGACGGTCGCGAACGGCATCCATCGGCGGACATTTTTCATCGAGGATCATTTTCATGGAAGCAACCGGCTGGCCGACGAGTCCGCACGGAACGATGGTCTGGAAGCCGGAGAGGTCGAGGTTGACGTTGAAGCTCATACCGTGGAAGGCGACCCAACGTTTGAGGCGAAAGCCGATGGCCGCGACCTTCCCCTGCTCCGTCCAAGCACCGTTTTTTCCTTCACGACGGAAACCTTGAATTCCGAAGTCGACCAGTGTGCGCAATGCGACTTCTTCGAGATTCCAAAGATAGCCGTGGGAGTCGGCCTCGGAACCGCCGAGGTAGATGATGGGATAAAGCACCCACTGCCCCGGCGCGTGATAGGTGACATCGCCACCCCGCTCAGCATGAAAGACCTCGATGCCGAGCGCTTTGTATTCTTCCGGCGTTTTGAGCAGGTAGTTATCGCGCCCGCGGTTACCAAGCGTGACGGTCGGCGTGTGCTGAAGAATGAGTACCGTATCGGGAATTTCATCCGCCTGCCGTGCCGTGAGCAGGCGGTGCTGCAGGTCGAGTCCGGTCTGATACGGAACCGGTTCGCTAAACTGTACGGCCCATGAGTTCATCGTTGAAATCGTTCAAGTCATTTGTTCCGTTTCCGCCTTCGGCGGATCTCCCGGAGGCAGAAAAGTCGAAAAGAAAAAGGGGCAGTTTACACCGCCCTCTGACTCGTGACACCTGCTTCCTGACTCCTGTCTCTATTCTTCATCACAGAGTTCGGAATATTCTTCGGCACTCATGAGGTTGTCGACATCTTCCTCTTTGCGCAACTCGATTTTGAAGAGCCAGCCGGTATCGTAGGGGCTGGTGTTAATCATCTCGGGCGAGTCTTCAAGGTCACTGTTGACTTCCACGATCGTTCCGGCAACCGGAGCGTAAATGTCGGAAGCTGCCTTAACGGACTCCACCACGGCGACTTCATCGCCCTCTTCCACTTCACGACCCACATCGGGCAGCTCAACAAAGGTGACATCTGAGAGCTGATTTTGAGCGAAGTCGGTAATGCCCACCGTGGCGGCGGCATCATCAATTCGCAGCCATTCATGAGTCTTGGCATAGTAGAGGTCGTTCGGTACGGACATATCATTCTCCTTTTAATAAGGCTCTCATTCAAATCTGGAGGCGCGAAGCGGAATTGAACCGCTGTAACAGGTTTTGCAGACCCGTGCCTAACCACTCGGCCATCGCGCCCTCGTAAAGGCCCACCAATGTAATGAGCCGAACAATTGTTTAAAGGAAAATTTTCCAAAATCGTAAATTAATTTTGTGTGAGGCGGAAGAAGGCTTATCCGAGCACGGTATTATCAATCAGACGCGTGCCTGAAAACTTCACAGCCAGCGCCAGCAGCGCCGGGTTTTCCAATGTTTGGACAGGCTGAAGCGTCTCATCATCAACGATTTCGATATAATCGACTTTTCCGGAGGTCGCCTTAATCACGGAACGCACGGCGGCCTTGATCTTCTCGGTGTCCCGCTCGCCCGCCGCAAAC
>DINM01000153.1:0-219 GCA_002423675.1 Verrucomicrobia bacterium UBA5540 | reverse complement strand
CACCACGTCCGCATTCTCCCGCGCAATCTTCATCAGCGAAACATGCCCGTCGTGCAAATAGCCCATCGTCGGCACAAACCCGATGTATTTGCCGGACTGGATCAGCAGCCGCGCCTGTTTCTGCATCTCTTCAGGTGAATCAATAATTTTCATACGTCACTCCGCCAATTGAACCTTAACCCTATAAAACCCTTTCGGCTGCGTGCTGTACACCGTACT
>DINM01000114.1 GCA_002423675.1 Verrucomicrobia bacterium UBA5540 | reverse complement strand
TTTTCCAAACATTGGAAAAAGCCAGAGCTCCGTCGGCTGCCAACCGTTTTCGATGGCACGCTGCACTTCGCGCGCGCCTTCAATAACGGTCAACCCCTCCGCGCGGCGGGCCGAGGCTTTGCGCTGGAGTTTCACAATCCGTTTAACACGCTCGTTTTGTACACTGGTTATAGTTTCCATTGTTGGGAGAATACTTTACCCTGAACGCCATGAAAATGACGACTGTATTTCCAGCCTTGCTGTTACTTACAGGAATCGTCCATGCCGAAATGGGCAGGCCGGAGGATATTCCAAACGCCGGACACATCCGGATTGACGGACGGCTGAACGACTGGAGGAATGCCGAGTGGACCCCTTTGACAAAAAACTTCGTCGGGAATCCGGCCAATATTTCCAACGCGCAGTGGTCGCTGCAATGGAACGACGATCCGGCAATCTTCATTGCGGTGCGCTATGACGATGCCGATCCGGTGCTTGGAACCGGAACCACTCTTCAGGACTGTGTAAAAATTTATGTGCGCGGAGATAACGGCAGTGAGCCGCTGGATTACTCAAAAAATCAGGTCAGCGCACAACAGTATATCTTCGGCCTGTCCAAAGATAAGGTTTCCGTTTGGAAAAAACTTGCAAATATAAGCCCGTTTCCTGCGCACAATCCGGCGACGGCGGCCATCACGCTGAGCGGAAATACATTCACATATGAAATCATGGTTCCGCTCTATGATGAATTCCACGCGGCATCCCGGCGAGACACTCAGACGACTGAGGCAATCGATGATCTGGAAGTCGGCGTGGACATTGTCATCGTTGACGTCGGTGCCGCCGGTTATCTCGGATTAAAATCCGAAAACATGCTGACGAATAAAAACCATAACGCCGACCATATCGCCCTGCACACGCTGGGCGAATAATCAGGCGGAATAATCGCAAACTGACCGCGCCGCCACCAACGGCTTCACAAACTCAACGACCTTTTGATGATCCGGGTGTGCCTGATACACCGCCAGATCGTCGACACTGTTAAACTCCGAATAAAGAGACATGGTTCCGTTATCCGGGTCGGTGCCGATATCGATCGCCAGCAATTCCGGAACTTTTCCGTTCAGGGCAGTCAACCGGAGTTTCATTTCCAGCTTCTGTTCATCCGAAACGTCTTCTTTCATCTTCCAGATCACGATGTGCTTAACCATTGTACGTCAGCTCCATGTTTTTTGCGGCGGCGACTTCGTCGAGGCGTCCGACCGGCGTGGTGACCGGCGCGTTATGCAACGCATCCGGATCCGTTTTGGCCAGCTCTGCGAGTTCGATCATGTCTTTACAAAATGCATCGAGCGTTTCGCGCGTTTCGGTTTCCGTCGGCTCAATCATGATCGCTTCCGGCACGTTGAGCGGGAAGTAAATCGTCGGCGCGTGATAGCCGCGATCAAGCAGCGCTTTGGCGAGATCAAGCGTATGAACGCCGCCGCCCAGCGATTTTCCGCTGAAAACACACTCGTGCATGCAACGCCCTTTCGTAACCGCCTCAAAATGCGGACGCAGTTTTTCCTGAATATAGTTGGCGTTGAGCACGGCACGGTCGCTGGTGGCGCGCAGACCATCGCGACCGAGCATCAGCAAATAGGCGTAAGCACGCACCAGCAAGGCAAAGTTGCCGTAGAACGGCGCGATATAGCCAATGCTTTTCGGAAAGTCGTAGTCGAGCGTGTAGGTTCCGTCCTTGGTTTTCGCCACACGCGAAATCGGAAGATAGGGCCGAAGTTTTTCGCAGACGCCGACCGGCCCAGTGCCGGGGCCGCCGCCTCCATGAGGCGTAGAAAACGATTTATGCAGATTCAGGTGGCACAGGTCAAAGCCGAGCTCTCCGGGTTTGATGCGGCCCATAATCGCATTGAAGTTGGCGCCGTCGTAGTACATCAAACCGTCCACCGCATGCACGGCTTCGATGATTTCCTTCACTCGTGGATTAAACACACCGAGCGTGCTCGGAAGTGTCAGCATCACGCCGGCGGTTTCGTCGTTGAGCGCCTTTTTGAACAGATCGATATCCATGTCGCCGCTGGCGTCGGACGGAATCGTCACCACGTCAAAGCCGCCGAGCTTCGCGCTGGCCGGATTGGTACCGTGTGCCGAGTCGGGAATAATAATGTGCGTCTTCGTATTGCCGCGGTCACGGTGATAAGCCGCCATCATCATCACGGCCGTCAGCTCGCCGTGCGAACCGGCCATCGGCTGAAGCGTGAACTCGGCCAGACCGGTAATTTCAGAAAGCATCCGTTCCAGCGAATAGAGAATCTGAAGCGAGCCCTGCGTCAGGAGTCCGCCGTGACGGAGCTGCGGCCAGAGCGGATGGGTTTCGCAGAGATCGGGAAGCGACGCGGCGGCTTCGCAGGCGCGCGGGTTATGCTTCATCGTGCAGGAACCGAGCGGATAAAAGTGCGTATCGACCGAATAGTTCAGACGCGACAGTTTGGTATAATGGCGCACCACTTCGCTCTCCGAAACCTCTGGCAGCTCGGCAGGCGCCGTGCGCAGCAGGTTGGAAGGAATAATGTCGTGCTCGGAAATCCGGTCTTCCGGAATTCTCACTCCGCCGCGTCCCGGCGAACTCTTTTCAAAAATCAGTTTCATATTATTCAGTTCCCAGCTCCCGGTTCTCATTTCCCGGTTTCTGTTTTGTCTTTTCTCAACCCTGAACTCCTAACTCTGAACTGCGAAGCCGTTAGAGAACGGCTTCGAGTTTCGCGGCCAGAATATCAATTTCCTTCTTCGTGCGTTTTTCGGTGCAGGCGCCCAGCAGGACGTTTTCCATTCCTTCGTAATAGCGGCCTGCCGGGAAGCCGGCGGCAATCCCTTCGCTGATGAGCTCGCTGACGACTTCGCCCGCATCCTTCGGCAGCTTGAGTGCAAACTCGTTGAAGAACGGCCGGTCGAACAGCGGTTCGACGCCTTTGATCGCTTTGAGGCGCGTCCAAGCATAACCGGCGCGATCCATGCACTGGCGGGCGACATCGGAGAAGCCGTCCTTGCCGAGCAGTGATAAATAAATCAGCGAACGCAACGCACAGAGCTGCATATTGGTGCAGATGTTGGATGCGGCTTTTTCACGGCGAATGTGCTGCTCACGGGCCTGCAGCGTCAGTACGTAACCGCACCGCCCCTGCCCGTCTTTGGTTGCGCCGACGATGCGGCCGGGCATATTGCGGACATATTTTTTCTTGGTCGCCATAAAGCCGAGGTACGGACCGCCGAAGGAAAGCGGCAGGCCGAGGCTCTGTCCGTCGCCGGTGACAATGTCCGCGTCCATTTCGCCGGGAGTCTTCACCACGCCGAGCGAGATCGGATAGGCCGACATCACCGCCACCGCGCCGGCGGCGTGCGCCTGGGCGATCAAATCGGTCAGATCGTCGAGACAGCCGAAAAAGTTGGGGTTCTGCACCAGCACCGCGCCGACCGTGTTGTCGAGCTGTTTGGCGAAGGCGTCGCGATCGGCCAGACCGCCGGACATGGGGACTTCGCGGTATTCGATTTTCAGGTTGCGGGTATAGCTGCGAAGCATCGTGCGGTAGATCGGGCTGACCCCTTCGTCGACCAGCACACGGTTGCGCTTGGTGATACGCAGGGCCATCATCATTCCTTCGAACAGCGCGGTTCCGCCGTCGTAGAGCGACGCGTTGGAAACTTCCATATTCGTCAGGCGGGTGATGGCGGTCTGGTATTCAAACATCGCCTGCAAGGTGCCCTGCGCGGCTTCCGGCTGGTACGGCGTGTAGGCGGTGTACCAGGCCGGGTT
>DINM01000022.1 GCA_002423675.1 Verrucomicrobia bacterium UBA5540 | reverse complement strand
CCCACGCGGGTCGTGTAGGCCTTCACAATGCCGATCACCTCGTCGACCTGATGCGGCGGAATACCGGCTCCGGCGGAAACCCCGGCAGCGCTGGTGCTCGACGAAGTCACAAAAGGATACGTTCCGAAATCGACATCCAGCATCACGCCCTGCGCGCCTTCAAAAATCACGTTATTCTTCGGATCGCGCACGGCGGCATTCAGCATCGGAATCGTGTCGCAGATAAACGGTTTGAGATATTCAAACGCAACGGCGTATTTGGCGACCAGTTCGTCGGCATCCAGCGGAGCCGCGTCCAGCACGGCCAGTACCGCGTTCTTCGCCGCGATGCGTTCGCGAAGCATCTCTTCAAAATTATCTTCCAGCACGTCGCCCATACGCAGACCACTGCGGTCCGCCTTGTCGCAATAGGCCGGGCCGATGCCGCGCTTGGTCGTGCCGATCTTCTTGCCGGTCGCCAGCTTCGCCTCTTTCGCGCCATCGAGCTCCTTGTGGTACTGGATCACTAGATGAGCGCGGTCGCTGATGAACATCCGCCCGCGAATATCGATGCCGCGTTTTTCCAGATCCTGGAGTTCTTCGGTCAGACCGATCGGATCGACCACCAACCCGTTGCCGATCACGCAGTTCACGCCTGAACGAAGAATGCCCGACGGTGCCAAATGCAACACATATTTCTGATCGCCGATTTCGACCGTATGCCCCGCGTTGTTACCGCCTTGATAGCGCACAACCCAGTTCGCGTTCGCAGTCAGAACATCAATTACTTTTCCCTTACCCTCGTCGCCCCACTGAGCGCCGATTAAAACCGTATTTGCCATGCTTAAAACCCCTTGATACTGCGTTATTTCCCAAAGGCGAGAAGAGTAGCCCACCGTAGAAAGAGGGTCAATTTCCAAAGCAACTGCGTTGCGATCGGCAGTTTTCCAATGTTTGGAAGAAATGTTTCCAACCATTGGAAAAATCGGGCATTGTCTTTCCAATGATTGGAAAAAAGACCGTTTTAGTAACCGGCTGTTCATCCGGTATCGGGCTGGCAACGGCGCGGCTTCTCAAAGAAAAAGGCTGGCAGGTCGTTCCAACCGCCCGCAAACCGGCGGATCTGGATATGCTCCGTGCCGAAGGCTTTGATCCGCTTCAGCTCGACGTGACCGACTCCTCCTCGATTGCCGATGTCGCCAACGCCATTCTCACCCGCTTCGACGGACAGCTCGGCGCAATCGTGAACAACGCCGGCTTCGGTCTCACCTGTGCCATTGAAGACGCGCCGCGCGCCATGTTCCGCGACATTTTCGAAGTCGATGTCTTCGGGTTACAGGAACTGACCAACCGCTTTATTCCTCTCTTCCGCAAACAGGGCTATGGTCGCATCGTCAACGTCAGCTCCGTGCTGGGCGAACTGAGTCTGCCGTTTGCCGGAATTTATTCCGCTTCCAAATTCGCCGTCGAAGCGCTCTCCGATGCCCTGCGTCGCGAACTGTTCGATTCAGGCGTAGCGGTTTCGATCATCCAGCCCGGACCGATCGAAACAAAGTTTTCAGAAAATCTGGCGCACCGCACCGAACGCTACGGAATCAATCCGGACTCACCGTTCACAGAGTTTTACCGGGAAATGATCGAAACCCGAAAAACCGGCAAAGCACACCGCACGGCAGGCGCATTCATGCTGCCGCCGGAAGCGGTCGCTGAGAAAATTTTCCAATGTTTGNNGGTTGATCGCATCATGGTCTCCAAACTTCGGAAAAAGCTGTATCGCGAATAGACCGGTTTCTCGCCGCGAAGCGCTGTGCCCCATGCAATGGGTTAAGCGCGGGGATGAAACTGGCGGTGGACGCCTTTGAGACGGTCGGGATCAACGTGCGTATAAATCTGCGTAGTGGCGATGTCGGCGTGACCAAGCATTTCCTGAATAATGCGCAAATCGGCGCCGTTGGCCAGCAGATGACTGGCGAACGAGTGGCGCAGCGTGTGCGGATAGATCGTCTTGGTAATGCCTGCATTGCGCGCGCATTTTTTAATCATGTCCCAAATGGTTTTGCGCGACATCGGCTGATGCCTGCTGCTGAGGAAAACCGTCTGCTCCTGCGGGCCGGGCGAGAGTTGCGGGCGAACCGACTGAATATACTGCTTCACTCTCTCGATCGCATCTCTGCCGACGGGCACGACGCGCTCTTTGCGTCCTTTGCCGATGCAGCGCAGGAAGTGCTCATCAAAATGCAGGTCGCTCAGTTGCAGTCCCGCCAGTTCGGAGACACGCAGGCCAGAGGCGTAGAAAATCTCCAGAATTGCGCGATTTCGAATACCGAGCGACGTTTTGAGGTCTGGTGCAGCAAACAACCGATCGATCTCTTTGGGCGTCAGCACACTGGGGAGCATCTTCCAGACTTTGGGTGATTCCATCGTCTCGGCAACATTGACGCTGAGCAACCCTTCCTGCGCGAGGTAGCGGAAGAAAACTTTGAGAGAGACTAAATGACGCGACAATGAATTGGACGCGAGCCCGCGCGCCTTTTCCGCCATCAGATGGTCGAGAATCTGTTTGCGCGTNNAGAAATCGCCCGATGTCGTCGGCATACGCCGCGCGCGTGTTTCGGCTCAATCCCAGTTCAAGGGAAATGTAGTCGAGAAACTGTTCGAGAAGTGCCCTCATAGACGAGGATATTAACCACTAATTTTCACTAATCCCCACTAATTAGTGAAGATTAGTGAAAATTAGTGGTTCGAATTCTAAAGCTTCCGGCCGGTAAGCCGTTCGTACGCCTCAAGATACTTCGCTTGGGACTTTTTTAGAATCTCTTCGGGAAGCGCGGGCGCAGGCGGAGTTTTGTCCCAGTCGAGCGTTTCGAGATAGTCGCGGACGAACTGTTTGTCGAACGACATCGGCGAGGAGCCGACTTTGTAGGTGTCGGCGGGCCAGAACCGTGAGCTGTCCGGCGTGAGCGCTTCGTCGATGAGAATGATTTCACCGTCGAGTTCGCCGAATTCAAATTTGGTGTCGGCGATGATGATACCTTTGGTGAGCGCGTATTCAGCCGCCTGTTTGTAGAGCGCAATGCTGATGGCTTTCAGTTTTTCGGCTTTCTCCGCGCCGACGATTTCTTTGGCTTTTTCAAAGGAGATGTTTTCGTCGTGCAGACCCTGCTCCGCTTTGGTGGAGGGAGTAAAAATCGGCTCGTCCAATTTGGAGGGNNGCCGCCGATGGTTCCGCTCTGTTTGTATTTTTTCCAGCCGGAGCCGATCAGATAGCCGCGCACGATGCACTCGACCGGAAATACGGCGGTTTTTTTGACGAGCATGGAGCGTCCCGCGAGCTGGTCGGCATGCTGATTGAACGGCGCAGGAAATTTACTGACGTCCGTGGTGATCATGTGGTTTTTGACGATATCACCGGTGCGTTCGAACCAGAATTTGGAGATCATATTCAACACGCTGCCCTTCTGCGGAATGCCGTTGGGCATGACACAGTCGAAGGCGGAAATGCGGTCGCTGGCGACAAACAGCAGCCGGTCACCAGCGTCAAAAATTTCACGTACTTTGCCGCTGCGCGACGATACACCGGGAATTTCAATCTTGGTTAAAGCCGGGTTCATGAGTTCTCCTTTCAATGATTAAGAAACAAAGGGGGACAGTTCACGTAGACGTTTTACAACTTTCGGAAGTTCGGTTAATACGGCATTCACATCTTCGTCTGTGTTGTAAGTGCTGAGGCTGAATCGGATCGAGCCGTGGACGGAAACGCCCTCGACATTCATCGCGCGCAGAACGTGCGACGGCTCCAGTGATCCGGAGGCGCAGGCTGAACCGGTCGAGGCGCAGATACCGCGGTCGTCGAGCATCAGCAGGATGGCTTCGCCTTCGATGTAATCAAAACTGATGTTCGTGGTGTTCGGGAGGCGGTGTTTCGGGTCGCCGTTAACGCGCGCTCCGGGACAGCTTTCGAGAATTCCTTTTTCCAGCCGGTCGCGNNGGTGTTTTCTTCGTTCAGGCGTTTTGCCGCCAGATCACAGGCGACGCCGAGGCCGACGATGTACGGCACGTTTTCCGTGCCGGCACGCCGTCCGCGCTCCTGATGGCCGCCGAGGACCAGCGGTTTCACCTTGGTACCGCGACGGATATAGATGGCGCCGATGCCTTTGGGTGCGTGCAGCTTGTGGCCGGAGAGCGACATCATGTCGATCGGCAGTTCGCTGACTTTCATCGGTATCTTTCCAGCCGCCTGCACGCCGTCGGTATGAAAAATTCCGCCCGCTTCATGCACCATCTCACCGATCAGCCCGACCGGAAAAATCACGCCGGTTTCGTTATTGGCCCACATCAGCGAGGTCAAACTTTTCCCGGCTTTGAGTTCGCGTTGAAGAGTATCCATATCGAGGCGCCCGAGCTGATCTACGTCGAGTTTGGTCAGGCGGAAACCGCGGTCTTCGAGATAGTGGCACGGGCCGGACACGGCGGCGTGTTCAACTTTAGAGGTGATAATGTGCGGCGGCTTATCCATCGCCTCCGCCCCGCCGCGAATTGCGAGATTATTGCTTTCCGAACCGCAGCTGGTGAAGGTGATCTCCTGCGAATCTTCTGCACCGATCAAGGCGGCCACCTGCTCACGGGCGGCCTCCACATATTTTTTTACCTGACCGCCGAACGTGTGCATGCTTGAAGGATTGCCCCATAAATCGGTCAGAAACGGAATCATGGCATCACGCACTTCGTCGGCGATTTTGGTGGTAGCGTTGTTGTCTAAATAAACGGTTTTCATGAATCTGCCTTCTATCTGTTTTCCAAACATTGGAAAATGAACCTCGAGAATTGAAAATTCTCTTACTTAACTTCTTCGATACAAATCTCGTCGGAAACATTTTCTTTCAAACGCGCTTCGACCACATCTTTGAGCGTGATTTCAGAAATAATGCATCCCGAGCAGGCCCCGCGAAAACGCACTTTGACCGTATTGCCGTCTACGTCGATCAGCTCCAGGTCGCCGCCGTCCTGCCGAAGCGCCGGCCGGATTTCACGATCGATTACGTCCTCAATCAGGTGAATCCGTTGAAGGTTGGTTAACGGCGCTTTTTCAGGGGCGGACGGAGCATTCATTTCGGCGTGAACGCGGTCGATGATCTTCTGCAGATCCGGCAAACAGTTGCCGCAACCGCCGCCCGCTTTGCAGGCGTTGGTCAGCTCTTCCAGCGTTTTGACATTGTTCTCGCGGGTTACACGCTCGATCTCTTTATCCGTCACGCCGAAACAGTGACAAACCACTTCGCCTTCAAGATCTTTGTCCCACTTCTTACCGGTTCGATAGTTGTAAATCGCCGCCTCGAGCGCCTCGCGACCCATCACGGAACAGTGCACTTTCTGCTTCGGAAGCCCGCCGAGATATTCGGCGATATCCTTGTTTGTGATTTTTTCGGCCTCTTCAAGTGTTTTGCCGATAATCATTTCGGTCAGAGCCGACGACGAGGCGATTGCGCTGGCGCAACCGAAGGTCTGGAATTTAGCTTCTTTAATGCGTCCCGCGTCATCGAGCTTAAACATCAGCTTGAGCGCATCGCCGCACGCCAGCGAGCCGACCTCACCCGTACCGTCCGGATGATCGACCTTTCCGACATTGCGCGGATTCCTGAAATGGTCGTTCACTTTATCTGTATAGTCCCACATATGAACCTCTCTGGAATATTGGAGGGAAGGATTATTGGAGGATTGGATTTCCTAGTCAATAAATCACGTTTTTTATATTTGAAGCATTTTTTCAATGGCACCAACCGCCCGTTTTGCAATCTCCTCCGGAACAATTACGCGATGTTTCATGTCCTGAAGAGACCAGAGTACCTTTTCGAGCGTGATCTTCTTCATATTCGGGCAGACCGCCCGATCCGGATTGACCGGATAAAACCGTTTGTCCGGATTCTCGTTCCGCAGGCGGTAATTAATGCCCAGTTCGGTGGCGATAATAAATTCTGTGTAATCAGAGGCCTGTGCGAAACGGCACATCTGCCCCGTCGAAAGCAGTTCGTCGGCCAGATCGCGCACCGGCTTGCTGCACTCCGGATGAGCCAATACCAGCGCGCGGGGATGCTTTTCCTTCAGCTCCTGCACATCCGTATCGCGGATGCGTTCGTGTGTCGGGCAGAAGCCGTTATAGAGAATCAGCTCACGCCCCAGCTTTTCAGCCACAAACGCGCCGAGATTGCGGTCGGGAACAAAAATCACCTCCACATCACCAAGCGACTCCACCACCTTGACCGCATTCGACGACGTGCAGCAAATATCGCTCTCCGCCTTCACTTCCGCCGAACTGTTCACATAGCAGACCACCTTCGCGCCGGGATGCTCCGATTTCAATTTACGAACCTTATTCGCTGTCACCATATCGGCCATCGGGCAGCCCGCTTCCGGGTCGGGAATCAGAATCGTCTTTTCCGGCGAAAGGATCGCAGCGGTCTCGGCCATAAAATGAACGCCGCAAAATACAACGACCTCGTTGGGAAGCGTCGCGGCCTTACGGCTCAGTTCCAGCGAATTCCCGGTAAAATCAGCAATCGCCTGCACTTCGTCGATCTGATAGTTGTGCGCGATAATCACCGCGCCACGCTTTTTCTTCAGCTCCAGAATCTGCTCTTCAATCGATTTCATAAATTTTTCCAACCCTTGGAAATCATGCGGTCAGGATAAGATATGCCGTGTAGGNNATATCCGCCGAGAAGCAATGCGCCTTCCCGGCGCGAAATGAGCTTTCCGGTGAAAAAAATCGGCAGGCAGATAACTGCCGTAAGAATCATCACCGGCAAATCAACATGCAAAGCCTGAGGCGAAACAGCTATTCCGCCCGGCGAAACCATTCCGGCCAGCCCCATCACCGCCAAGAGATTGAATAGGCAGCTGCCAACCACATTGCCGACAGCAATGTCGCGCTCCCCGCGTATCGTGGCCACCACCGACGTCGCCAACTCCGGCAGCGATGTGCCCACGGCAACAATGGTCAGGCCGATCACCATTTCGCTGACGCCCAGCTTCTGCGCAATAGAAACCGCACCGGCCACCAGCCATTTGGAGCCCAGCACCAGCAACCCCAGACCGACCAGAAGCAATACGACATCCTTGAGAAGAACTTTCGCCGAGCAGGGTTCTTTGGCCCCGTATTTTTTTTCGTATTCCTCCTGCACGGTTTTATTTTCGCGGCGGCTATGGCGAATCAGAAATCCGGTGTAAGCAATAATGCAGGCGAACAAAATAATTCCTTCCGGACGCCCGATCACTCCGTTCAGTGCAAACAGATAAACCAGCAGCGACGCGCCAATCATCAGCGGCACATCCAGCCGGATCAGCTGCAACGACACCGTCAGCGGTGCAACCAGCGCCGAAATACCGAGAATGAGAAAAATATTGAAAATGTTGCTGCCGATCACATTGCCCAGCGCAATATTCGTCTGTCCGCTCAGACTGGAAATCGCACTCACCGCCATTTCGGGTGCACTCGTGCCGAAGGCGACAACCGTCAGACCGATCACCAGCGGGGAAATGCCGACGGCAGCGGCGAGCCGGGATGCGCCGCGCACCAGAGATTCAGCCCCGGCCAGCAGCAAAACAAACCCGGCAATCAGCAGCACCGGCGCAGAATGTATCCAATCAATCATTGGGGGACATCATCCTGTAAATGATGCGGTTTTCAACTTTTTTCCAAACCTTGGAAAAATCAGATCCCGAAGAAGGCTTTGCCCAGAGAGCGAAGAGCCTTTTCGCGGTCGGCGTCTTTCACGGCGAACATCATGCTNNTTTCGAGATTCACGCCGTCAGCAGCCATCGCCTGCGTCGCCTTCGCCGCCATACCCGGCGTATAATGCATCCCCTCACCCACCACCATGATAAGCGCGAGTCCGTGTTCAACCGTGATCGCATCGGGTTTCAGCTCCGCCTTGATGCGGCCGACGACTTTCTCTTCTTTCACAGCAGAGAGGTTGGCAGAAGCCAGAATGACGGACATGTTGTCGATTCCTGACGGCGTGTGCTCAAAAGGAATCTTTTCGTCTTCCAGAATCTGGAGCAGATGACGACCAAAACCGATTTCGCGGTTCATCATGTATTTGTCGATGTAAATACTGCAAAACCCGGGCGCACTGGAAATGCCAACCACCGTCCGCTCGTCGGGCGCGCGTTTTGGCACCACCATCGTGCCGGGCGCCGACGGATTATTGGTATTTTTAATGCAAATCGGAATATTTGCATGCACGGCCGGAATAATCGCTTCATCATGAAACACGCCGAAACCGGCATAGGATAGTTCGCGCATTTCACGATAGGTCATGCAGTCGATGGCGGGCGGTTTTTCGATAATGCGCGGGTCCATTGAGCAGACGGAATCGACATCGGTAAAGTTTTCGTACACGTCGGCTTTGACGGCCGCCGCGAGAATCGCTCCGGTAATATCCGACCCGCCGCGCGGAAACGTCGCCACATCGCCGCCTTTGGTCTCGCCAAAGAAACCGGGGAAAATAACGATTTCTTTGATGTTTTTCAGCGCCGCCAGTTTCGGGTATGACTCGTCGAGAACCTGCGCATTGCCGAAGTCGTCACTGAGCAGCAACCCGGCTTCGCCGGGATTAACGTATTTAGCGGGGAATCCGCCTTTAGTGAAGGCTTCTGCAATCACACGCGCATTGCAATCTTCGCCGGCGGCTTTCATCGCATCCATAAACTGGAGATCATTGGCATTTCGACCGCTGATCCGCCCGCGCAGATCGGCTTCGATGGTTTTAATCACGTCTTCAGTGAGCTTCAGATCGCGCTGAATTTCAGCATAACGATCCACGACGGCTTTCAGGTCAGACTCAAAATCATTTCCGGCCAAAACAGTATCGGCCAAAG
>DINM01000127.1 GCA_002423675.1 Verrucomicrobia bacterium UBA5540 | reverse complement strand
GGTGGTTTTACGGCGGACGGTTTTGACTTTCGTCTTAACTGCCATATTACCGATGCGCTGCTTCTCGGAAGAACGCACTCTTTTTTTTGCACTTTTAATATTCGGCATAGTTAAACCTTTATTTAATTAATATCTGTTGCTCGTGCGGCTTTCGCCGGGGGGCGTGCGGCTGTCGCGCATTGCACGGGAACGGGCACGAGCCTGTTTCGCGCGACGTTTGTCGCCCGGCTTCTCAAAATGCTTGCGTCCGCGCATGTCTTTCAGAATCCCTTCGCGATCGAGCAGTTTTTTCAGACGACGGAGACCTTTTTCGACGGGTTCACCGCGGCGGAGTTTTACTTCACAAGTTGTACTGGCCATATTTTTAACACCCCCTTAAAACGGGTAGAATTTTCACATAAAGGCGGAGAAAGTAGGCGATGGGCACCGTTTTGTCAAACGATATTGCCATTAGTCTCTATGGCGGAAAGAAATGCGGCCCTTGGTCAGGTCGTAGGGGGAGATTTCGACCGTTACCCGGTCGCCGATCGCAATGCGGATGAAATGCTTGCGCATTTTGCCGGAGATGTGCGCGAGGATGGTATGCCCGTTGGACAGCTTTACGTGATACATCGTGGCGGGCAGAACTTTTTCGACCACACCCTCCATTTCAATTACATCATCTTTCGCCATTCGTTCTCCCGTACAGTTTCGTTTTTTGACGCGCCGATGCTACACGCGCAAACCTCTATTGCAAGAAGGCTTTTGAAAAGAGTTGGCGCGAAACCTTGAGTAAGACGCTCCGATAAGGCATCTTTGGCGGCTCAAAAATAAGAAATTTTTACGAGAGGAAACACACATGGAAGCCCTGAAGAAATCAACTGTTTTTAAAGGAGCCGAAGGCCCCGTGGTCCTGGTCATTATGGACGGCATGGGCATTGGTAAATATGCGGAAGGCGACTTTGTTCTTTCGTCGAACACACCGAATTTCGACTGGTTGATGAAAAACGGCGTGTCTACGCAACTCAAAGCGCACGGCAAAGCGGTCGGCTTGCCGGACGACAGCGATATGGGCAACAGCGAGGTCGGCCATAACGCCATCGGTTGCGGCCGGGTCTTTCATCAGGGCGCGGCTCTGGTCGGTGAAGCGATCGCAACCGGGGCGATGTTCGACGGTAAAACCTGGAAAGATCTGGTCGCCAACGCCAAGACCAACGGTTCCGCACTTCATTTCATCGGTCTTTTTTCGGACGGAAACGTTCACAGTAACATCGCGCACCTCAAGGCCATGCTTGAGCGGGCCAAAGCCGATGGCGTCAAAACCGCCCGCGTCCATGCGCTGATCGACGGGCGCGACGTGCCGCCGACTTCTGCGCTCGACTATGTCGAGCCCTTCGAAGCGTTTCTGGCGGAAATCAATGCCGACGGTACCGTCGATTATTCGATCGCTTCCGGCGGTGGACGCATGAACATTACCATGGACCGCTATAATGCCAACTGGGATATGGTCAAACGCGGATGGGACACTCATGTAAAGGGCGAGGGCCGCAAATTCGCCTCCATGAAAGAGGCGGTTGAAACCTTCCGCGCGGAAAAGCCCGGCATTCTCGACCAGGATCTGCCGCCGTTCGTCATTGAACGTGATGGCAAAGCGGTTGGCCCGATTGTCGATGGCGATAGTGTTATCTTTTTTAACTTCCGCGGCGACCGCGCACTCGAAATCACCAAAGCCTTTGAGGCCGACGAACTCAAAGAATTCGACCGCGGTCCGAAGCCGAAGGTCAACTACGCCGGCATGATGCAGTACGACGGCGACCTTGGCATTCCGAAGAACTACCTCGTTACGCCGCCCGCTATCGACCGGACGATGGGCGAGTTTCTGGCCGCGACCGGCATCCATCAGCTCGCCATCAGCGAAACCCAGAAATACGGCCACGTCACCTATTTCTTCAACGGCGGCGTCGAGCAACCGTTCAATGAAGCACTCGAAGATTATGTTGAAATCAAATCCGATGTCTGCCCGTTTGAAGACGCTCCGCGCATGAAAGCCGACGAAATTACCGATGCGGTCGTGAAAGCCATTGAAAGCGGAAAATATGAATTTATCCGCCTCAACTACCCGAACGGCGACATGGTCGGCCACACAGGAGTTTTTCCGGCCGTCACCATCGCCGTGCAGGCGGTCGACGAAGGTCTTGGAAAACTGAAATCCGCTGTCGAAAAAGCCAACGGGATCCTCGTCGTTAGCGCCGACCACGGCAACGCGGACGACATGTATGAGCATGACAAAAAAACCGGCGCAGTGAAAATCGGAAAAGACGGCATGCCCAACGCCAAAACCGCCCACTCGCTCAATCCGGTTCCGGCGATCGTTTATGATCCGTCCGGCACCTCAAAGGCGCGTTTGTCCACCGCCAAAGATCTGGGGATCAGCAGTCTTGCGGGAACCTGCATTAAGCTGCTCGGTTACGAACCGCCGGCCGATTACACGCCGTCGATCGTTGACGTCGGTTGAGCTCCAAGGTTCGGAAAGATAAGCCCCCGATTTTCCAGACATTGGAAGGAAATTTCCAAGGTTTGGAAATTGGATTCTTCCGCTCGACTGCTGGGGATTAAAAACGCTACTTTTCCGCCATGCACAAATCTTTTATTAGAGTGATTGCTACATTTTTTATCCTTTTGTTTTTTGTCGGTGTAGTTTGCGCCGACGCGGTGGCTCTGACTCCTGTTGAACAGGCTTGGCTGGACAGCCACAACAGAACCATTCGTTTTGCCAGTACGCAGTATCCGCCATTTGAGTTCACCGGTGCCGGTGGCGAGTCGCTGGGAATGGCTGTGGAACTTGGAAACTGGATGGCAACGCAGACCGGGTTTAAGGCNNCCCGCTCAAAGACGCCCGCGAAGGGGTTCTGAACGGACAGTACGACGTGGTTACCTGTCTGTTTTATAGCAAAGAGCGAGCGAAAGATTTCGGGTTTACGCCTGTCATTTTTGATGTGCCGGCATCGATTTTTGTTTTGTCATCCTGTGACAACATTAAAACCGTTCAGGATCTGACCGGAAAGCGGATAGCTGTACCGGAAAGAGATTATGCGGAAGAATTCATCCGTCATCAGGGACTCGATTGCCAGGTCCTCTCCACGCCCAGCTTTAAGGAGGCGGTTGCGGCAGTTGCGGAAGGGGAAGCCGATGCCCTAATCGGCGATGAACAGGTGATTTATCATTACCTTTATCAGAACGGCTGGGTCGAACAGATAAAAAGAGTCGGGCACTCTTTGTACGCCGGACAATGTTGCATGGGCGTTGCGGTCACGAATCGAGCCCTTCTTTCCATTCTGACCAAAGGAATTGAGCAGGCCCGGAATGCCGGAGTCATCGGACAGGTCACCCATAAATGGTCCGGTATGGAATATACCTCGATCGGGTTTCAGATTGTGCGCTACATCCGTTACGTGGTCATCGGCATCGGCGTCCTGCTGGCAGCAGTTCTGCTGTTTTGGATCTGGGATGTTCGGCTTTCCCGCCGTGTATTGGAAAAANNCGGAGGCGTTGCGCAACAGCGAGGAGCGCCTGCGCACGATTTTTCAGAACTCACCTGACGCGATTTTTATTGAAGATGAAAACGGCATGGTGCTGGATGTCAATCCGGGAGCCTGTGCCTTCCATAAGTTAAGCCGTAGCGAATTGATTGGCCTCAATGTGACCGATCTGGTTCCGCCGGCCCGTCGGGAAGAAACACAACGCGATTTCCGCAAATGGTTTACCGGAGAGCTGAAACGCTATGAAGGCTTTTCGCAAAACGGCGACGGAAAGGAAATTCCCGTTGAAGTCATCGGTGCTCCATTGCGGTTTGAAGGTCGGAGCGCCGTTTTGCTGCTGGTGCGGGATATGACTGAGCGCAAACAGTCTGAACAGGCACTGAAAGAAAGCGAAATGCGCTACCGGGGCCTGATCGAAGCGCAAAGCAATTTTATTGTCCGTGTTGACACAGAAGGCCGTTTTACCTTTGTGAACGAGGCGTTCTGCCGCTTTGTTGGCCGTGCCCGCGGGGAGTTGATCGGCGCCGACTGCCACTCATATATTTATCATGATGACATGGCGATTCCGGACAAGGCGGTCGAATCGCTGATCGCCCGGCGCGAGCGAGTGGTCACCGTTGAGCACCGAATGCGCGCTCGCGGTCGTACCGCCTGGGTTCAGTGGGAAAACATTGCCGTATTCGATGACGCTGGACGAGTCGTCGAAATTCAGAGCGTGGGACAAGACATCACCGAGCGCCGCCGGGTCTATGAGGCTCTGCAGGAGAGTGAGAAACGACTCCGCTTCCTGTTCGAAGAAATTCCACACATTGCGGTGCATGGATATAACGCCGCGCGCGATGCAATCTTCTGGAACCGTGCCAGTGAAAAACTTTACAAATTTTCTAAAAAAGATGCACTCGGGAAAAAATTTGAGGATCTCGTGCTGCCTCCCGACCGTCGCGACGACATGGTTGCGGCATTTGACAATTGGGTTAAGACTGGAACCCCGATCGCTTCCGGCGAAATGCTGAAGCGCGATTCAGACGGACAGCTGGTTTCGGTTTATTCCAGCCGACTCGCCACGCGAAACAAGCGCGGCGAGTGGGAAATGTATGTCATTGATGTTGACCTCTCAGAATTGAAGCGCGCCAGTGAAGAGCTGGTGAAAGCCAAGGAATACGCAGAGCGGGCCAGTCGGGCCAAGAGCGAATTTCTGGCCAACATGAGCCATGAAATTCGGACGCCCATGAACGGGGTCATGGGAATGACCCATTTGCTGCTTGAAACGGAACTTACCGACGATCAACGCGACAGCATTCAGACCATCATGGAGTCGACGAAGGAACTCATGCGGATTATCGACGAACTGCTCGATATTTCACGCATCGAGGCGGGTGAAGTTCGTCTTCAGCCCGAGCCGTTTTGTCTGCGCGAAACCGTCGAAAAAGTCGTTTTGCTTTTCGCAGACCGGGCAGGCCGAAAGGGCGTCGATATTTCTATTGCGATTCACGACAGTGTTCCTCAAAAACTGCTCGGCGACTCTGGGCGCATCCGCCAGATCCTGATCAATCTGATTGGCAACTCACTCAAATTCACCCACGACGGACACATTCAGATCCGCATGCAGGCGGAGCGGGACGGCGACGGCTGGAATATTTTGGCTGATGTCAAAGATACCGGAATCGGAATGACCCCTGAGCTGCAGGAACGCATTTTTGAAAAATTTACGCAGGGCGACACCTCATCGAAACGCCAATACGGCGGAACTGGTCTCGGCCTGGCCATTACCCGCCAGCTGGTCGGCCTGATGGACGGTCAAATTTCCGTGTCCAGTGAGGTCGGGAAGGGCACCACCTTCCAGTTTAATCTCAAACTCGGTTGTGTAGAAACCGATCAACCTGAAAAAATTATTGAGGCACCGGAAGCTGCCGCCACCGCACCGATCGAAGCGAATATTCTGTTGGTTGAAGATAACCTCGTGAACCAGAAAGTCGCCATGGCCATGATCAAAAAGCTGGGGTGCACGGTTACGGTTGCGCCCAACGGCGCACGGGCTCTGGAACAGATTGCTTTGCGCCCATTCGACCTGATTTTCATGGACTGCCAGATGCCGATTATGGATGGGTTCGAAACCACCCGCGCCATCCGGCAGATGGTCGGCGATATTCGCGACATACCGATTGTTGCCATGACCGCCCACGCCCTCAAAGAAGATCGACAGAAATGTCTTGATGTCGGAATGGACGATTATCTGTCCAAGCCGGTTCACCGCGATTCGCTCATTACCGTTTTGAAAAAGTATTGTGGCTAGGCTAAGTGGCGGAGGGGGAGGGATTGACGCTCACTTTGTTCGCTGCCCCGAATGCTCGGGGCCTGTCTCGCCCTGCGGGCTCGGCTCGAACCAGAGGGGTGCATATCCCTTAAAAGAAAAAACCGCCCAGCGGCGGTTTTGGCGGAGGGGGAGGGATTCGAACCCCCGGAACNNCGGTTCTCCGGTTTTCAAGACCGGCGCGTTAAACCACTCTGCCACCCCTCCGCGAAAGAGTGACGCATCATAAAGACCGCCTGCGCAAAAACAAGTTCCGATTTAACAGGATTGAATGCTTTTATTCAGCCGTTGCAAGAACCGTCGCGAGTTTGCAGGCTTCCAGATAGCGCGGAATGTCCACGTATTCATTCAGATCGTGCGCGTTGTGATTGCCGGCATCGAAGGTAATCGTCGGGATGCCTTTTTCGTTCAGGATATTGGCATCAAGTCCGGCGCTGATGACTTCAACGTATGCCTTGCGGCCTGCCAGCGGCGCGGCCTTCAGGAAACGCTTCACGACCGGTTCACTTTTTTTAAGCTGAAAGCTGCGGTAGTCGCTGGCGGTAATAAAATTGGCCGATCCGCATTCGCCCTTGTCGTTTTTTACTCCGCGCGCCGCCTTTTCAAACGCCGTTTTCCAAACATTGGAAATTTTCTTCAGCGAAGCGGGATTGTGGCTGCGGCATTCGCCGGTCACGTTCAGAAAATCCATCACCTGATTGTCAGCATGGCCGCCGGCCATCGAACCGATGTTGGCCGTTCCTTTGCAGGCACCTTTATTGATCCGCCCGAACCAGCCGTTGACTTTCAGCCACGCAATCGCGTTGGCCGCGATGACTGCGGCGGAGACTCCACC
>DINM01000096.1:2017-5056 GCA_002423675.1 Verrucomicrobia bacterium UBA5540 | reverse complement strand
TGCCGGGCTGGACCGAAGCATCGAGCACCAGCAGTCCGGAGTGATCTTCGCCGAGACCAAGTTCATCTTTGGCGCAGAGCATACCGAGCGATTCGATGCCGCGGATTTTGGCTTTTTTCAGCGTGATGCCGCAGGGCAGGGTGGTGCCGACGGTGGCGAAAGGATATTTGCTGCCGACCGCGACGTTCGGCGCACCGCAGACCACTTGGAGCGTTTCGGCCGCACCGTATTCGACGGTGCAGAGGCGCAGTTTATCCGCGTTCGGATGCGGTTCGATGGCCAGTACTTCGCCAACGACCACGCCGTCGAATGCACCGCCGAGCGTTTCGATGGTTTCGACTTCGAGTCCGGCAAATGTCAGCTTGTCGGAAAGTCCTTCGATCGTGTCGTCAAAATCAACGTATTCTTTCAGCCAGCTCAGCGCAAATTTCATGAGTGTATCCTTGTAAAAATAGACGTGCAGTTAAGCACGAACCGCTTTGGCGGGCAAGCGTTCAGGCGGGGCTTAATTGACGGTCTAATCTGATTTTTCTGGCAGAACCGGTTGTTGAGTTGAGAGTAGTTTTTCCGCTTGGAAACGCGAGATGGGGCACCGGCGGCTATCTGTTTTTTTTGTGGGGGGATTCCCGATATCGTCCCTTTTTATAGGGAAAAACAGACAGTTTTAATTGTAAGACATAAAAAATATACATAAAGTTGTGTCTATAACATTTATTTTAAAGTAATAGGTTTTTTCGGTATGGTGTGTTTGAGAGAAAAGAGGACTTATGAACAATAAAACCAGATGCAGGTCCGGAGCGGTTGTGGTGCAGATGAGGCCAAATATTCTAGTTATGGATGACGACCCGGGAATTCGCAACCTGTTGGAAGTAGCGCTGAAGCAGGAAGGGTATGACGTTCAATTAGCGGAATCTGCGATGGACGGACTGGAAATTCTTCGGCGCGAGACGTTTCATCTGGTGGTACTGGATATTAAGATGCCGGGGATGGATGGGATTGAAGCGTTGGGACGAATCATTGGCGAGCAGCGCGGACTGCCGGTGGTCATCCACAGCTCATCTGTGCAGCACAAAGACAATTACCTGGCATGGAGTGCGGCTGATTTTGTGGTTAAAACCGGCGATCTGAATGTATTAAAAGAGAGTATTGCCCGGATCCTGACAAATGGCGGGCAGGCGGCGGCATATGGGTGATGGTAAAAAAGTGCTGACACTGATTTTGGCTGGTGGGAAAGGATCCCGCTTGTACCCGTTGACCGGCGACCGAACCAAGCCGGCGGTTTCATTTGCCGGACGTTATCGCATTGTTGATTTTGTTCTTTCGAATTGCATCAACTCTGGCCTGCGTCAGATTTATCTGATGACGCAGGTTAAGAGCCGTGCGCTTGAAGAGCATCTGCGGGCGGGCTGGAGTTTTCTGAACCGTGAATTTCACGAGTTTATTGAAACAGTTCCTGCACAGCAGCAGTTGTCTGAGTATTGGTATGAGGGCACCGCCGATGCGGTCTTTCAGAACATATGTCTTCTTGAAGAGCATCGCCCCGATTATGTCCTGATCCTCTCGGGCGATCATATTTACAATATGGATTACAATGAATTGATTCAGCAGCATGTTCAGACGAAATCAGACCTGAGCGTGGCCGTTCTGCAGATCGATAAAAAAGAGGCCAGTCAATTCGGGGTGCTGTCAATGGACCAAAACCGCCGGATCATTTCGTTTCTGGAAAAACCTCAGGATATTTCACAGATCCCCGATGCCGGCGATACGTGCTGTATTAATATGGGGATTTATCTTTTTAAGACAAAAGCATTGGTTAAAGCTTTGTCTGAGGATGCCCGCAGTTATTCAGAACATGATTTCGGGAAGAATATTATTCCGAACATGCTTTCGGATTATAATATCAGTGGATTTCGGTTTGAAGAAAGCCGTTTCGGCGGCTATTGGCGGGATGTGGGATCGATTCAAAGTTATTTTCAGGCCAATATGGATTTCCTGAACCGGCAGAAGAATCCTGATCTGATTGGGAAGGACTGGCCTCTTCACTCCCGTGGTGAACAGTCATCACCTGCATTTTTAGAAGGAAACGAGACCACTGTTGCCAGCTCTTTGATCGGTGCGGGCTCTCATCTGACAAACTGTACGGTGCGAAACTCAATTCTTGGTTCGAACGTGAACGTCGGACGGGGAACGGTCATAGAAAACGCCATCATCATGGGGAATACAAAAATTTGTGAAAACTGTGTCATTCAGAACGCGATCTTGGACGAAGATGTTTCTGTACTGGCCAATCAGCAGATCGGGGTGGACGGCGTTCAGGATAGGCAGCGCTTCCTCGTTTCAGACGATATCGTTATAGTGCCCAAATCGTATTGTGTAGGCGCTCTGAACTGATGGGGCTTGGCTGGAATCACTTCTTCCCGGAACTCTTAATGAGACGGAAAAAAATTTTCCCAACCTTTGGGAAATTGCTATCTTTTGCGGTCAAACGATAGAAAGATCCGCTTTATGAAAAAAATCATCTTTTTTGATGCCAAGCCGTATGACCGCGAGTTTTTTGATGCGGCCAACGCGAAGCACGGTTACAAAATCAAATACATTATCAACCGGCTGTCGGAAGATANNTGGCGGCGGGCTATGATGCGGTTTGTGCCTTTGTGAACGACGACCTGTCCGCATCCGTAATAAATAAACTTAAAAAACAGGGAATTGGCGTGATCGCAATGCGTTGCGCCGGATTCAACAATGTTGATCTTAAATCCGCATTCGGGAGTATCCATATCGGTCGCGTCCCGGCCTATTCGCCGTATGCCGTCGCCGAGCACGCCGTCGCGCTGATTCTGACGCTCAACCGAAAAACACACAAAGCTTATAACCGCACGCGCGACAGCAACTTTGCGCTTGGCGGGCTGCTCGGCTTCGACCTGCACGGCAAAACCGCCGGAATCATCGGCACCGGACGCATCGGGCAGATTCTCGCCGGGATCCTTAAAGGCTTCGGCATGCGCGTGCTGGCATTCGACCGCTTTCCGAA
This sequence comes from Verrucomicrobia bacterium UBA5540, assembly GCA_002423675.1. Classification (GTDB taxonomy): domain Bacteria; phylum Verrucomicrobiota; class Kiritimatiellia; order Kiritimatiellales; family Tichowtungiaceae; genus Tichowtungia. The sequence goes on along the minus strand of DINM01000096.1, from coordinate 2,025 downwards.
AGCGGACT
>DINM01000096.1:0-1972 GCA_002423675.1 Verrucomicrobia bacterium UBA5540 | reverse complement strand
CTCGACGAACTTTACCGCCAGTCTGACATCATCAGTCTGCACTGTCCGCTGACGGCTGAGACCGAGCATATGATTGATGCCGCCTGCCTCGCGCAGATGAAAGAGGGTGTCATGCTCATCAATACCAGCCGCGGCGGCCTGATCCAGACGCAGGATCTGATCAATGCGCTTAAAAATAAGAAAATCGGTTCCGCCGGGCTCGATGTGTATGAGGAAGAGGACGGATACTTTTTTGAAGACCGCTCCGGAGAAGTGCTGACCGACGATGTGCTCGCCCGCCTGTTCACTTTTCCGAACGTGCTCGTCACCGCGCATCAGGCCTTNNTCACCCGTGAGGCTCTCTCCAATATCGCCGAAACCACACTCGGCAATCTGGACGCCTTTTTCCGGGGCGAAACCATGGCCAACGAAATTTGCTACCAATGCAGCAAAGATTCCTGTTCGCGCAAGGTCTCCGGGAAGTGTTTTTGAAATAAGGTTGAAAAAAAAACTCCGGCGGGCATGATGCCTTGCTTCTTATGGTTGAAGTAAAGGCAGTTATAAAAAACGAAGCAGGTATCCACTGCCGCCCGACCGCCGTCATCACGCAGGCGGTTGCGGGTGTCAAGAGCACCGTTACCGTTACGGCTCCGGGGGGACGTTGCGAGCTGGGCTCCGCGCTTGAGCTGATGATGCTCGGTTTGGAGCAAGGCACGCAGATCACCATCCAGGCAACAGGTCCCGACGAAGCTGCCGCGGCCGAAAAGTTCAAAGAGTTGTTTGAAACGAACTTTGATTTTCCGAACGCGGGGCAGGGATAGACTGGTGTACGACGCACCGCCCATTCAGGAAACGTTTTTCCCGAGGGCGCCGCTGTACCGCAAACTCACCTCGCCCGGTGCAGTCAACGAAACGACCGACCGCTATTTTCCTTACACTGAGCGCCATCTTCACGCGCTCTGGTTCGACGACCGTCTCCGTCCGCAGAACCTCAAAACCTCGCGCGGCGAGCCGGTTCTCGTCGAAAATCCCGGACGCTGGAACCTCGAAGCCGGGCCCGACTTTTTAGGCGCGGTTCTGCTCATTGGCCGCGAAAAGCGGCGCGTCGCGGGCGACGCCGAAATCCACATTTTTTCCAATGATTGGAAAAACCACGGACACCACAACGATCCGCGCTACGCCAACGTCCGCTTTCACCTCACTTGGTTCCCCGGCAAAATCGACGAATCGCTCTTCCCGCCCGGCACAGTACATATATCGTATTATGATACATGCACCACCGACCTCGAAAGCATTGATCTGACGGCCTATCCGTATGCGGAACCGCGTGCGTCGGCGGAATTTCCAATGTTTGGAAGAAATCCAGACGGGATTTTCCAATGCCTGGAAAATGCGGGGGAGGAACGGCTGAGGCAGAAGACGCAGCGCATGGCGTGGCTCATTCAGGAGCGCGGCGAAGCGCAGGCGCTCTACGAAGAAACCGCCGCCGCGCTCGGCTACAAACACAACAAAGCGCCGTTCCGTCTGCTGGCGCAAAAACTGCCGCTCGCATCGTTCGCGCAGTACGGTGGCGATTGGAAAACCGTTTATTCGGTTTTGCTCGGCATCTCCGGACTGCTTCCCAAACAGCCTGGCGCGAAGTGGCCGGATTCCTCTAAAAAGGAACTACGCTCGCTCTGGGATTTGTGGTGGAAAGAAGAACACAAATGGGAAGAGGTCGAACCGCTGACCCGGTCTGACTGGAATTTTTCCGGCTTGCGCCCGCTCAATCATCCCGTACGGCGGCTCTGCGCTCTCGCGCAGTACGTCACATCTGGGTCTTTCCAATCCTTGGAAGAATCATTCTGGAATAAACACATTGGATGGAGCGGAAAAGAGAAAAAGGCGGAGCTGGTCGGCAAGGATCGGTTAAACGCTATCGAGCTGAACGTCACGGTTCCGTACCGGCTGGCAAAGGGTGATTCAGCCGTTTTGAAAAATCTGCCGGTCGAGC
>DINM01000159.1 GCA_002423675.1 Verrucomicrobia bacterium UBA5540 | reverse complement strand
TTTTCCAAGGTTTGGAACTTTTCCATTAAATTTTTCCAAGCCTTGGAATACGGTGCGGGGTCGGGCTTGCTGATGTGGGTGTCGTCGGCGGTGACGATGGTGTCGAAGGCGTTTTCAATTCCGAGGTTTCCAAGGATTGGAAGAATGTCTTCGCGCAATGCACCGGAGCAGATGGCGAGCGGAATGTTGCCGGAGAGATGTTTGATCAGCTCGACCGATCCGGGAAGTGCGGCGGCACCGTCGGACTCCAGCAGTTCCTGAAATGCGGCAGCNNGCCACGAGATGGTTTTGCCGAGCGGCTCGAGCACTTTGTTGAATGCCGCCCAGTGTAATCGTTCGGAGTCCACGATGATGCCGTCAAAATCAAATATTACTGCTGAAAGCATGACAAAAATCCTAATAACGAAATACCCAAATACCCAATGAAGTCCAAATGTCTAAATACCTGAATGTTGCTCGTTCGTCATTATGTTTTCGGGCCTCTTTCGGGGTTGGGTTTTTCGAGCTTCGTCATTTTATTGGTTATCCAGATATTCGCCCGCATCGAGTTCGGCGAGAACTTTCTGTTCGGTGTATTCTCCGGCGAGGCGTTCGAGTTTGCTGTGTTTAAGCCAGAAGAAGGGCTTTTTCTGCGCGCCGGCGATGGCTTTGCAGTGTTTGGCGATTTTGTCGAAAGTCATGACGGTTTCGTTGAGGTAGATGCCGAGCAGCGGGGGCAGGTTGTTACGGCCGACCTGCCCGGTGATGAGGTCTTTGGCGGCGGCGCTTTTCGTTACGTACTGTTTTCGTGTTTCGAGGATTTTTTCGGCGAAAGCTTCATAGTTTTCATGTTCGGGATCGAGCGAGATGCTGAGATTGCTGAGGATGGCACTGCTCTGCACATAGAGTTCTTCGATGTGTTCGCGGCAGATGCGGAAGAAGCGGTGCTCGTCGTAGGGGCGCAGTTTCGTGTTGAGCGTGCAAAGCAATTTGACGTGATCGCCGATGCGCTCGATTTCGACGATGCAGCGGTCGAGGTGCTGAACGAGTACCGCCTGCCTGCGCGAGAGGAAGCGCGAGGTGATGAGCGCGAGGTAGTCGCGGAAGGCCAGCTTGATGGCATCGACGGTTTTCTCGTTCTGGAAGACTGCGCGCACGACCCGCGCATCGGGCGCGTCGAGCAGAGTGCGGTCGAGCTGAAGGCTGTCGCGGCAGACATTGACGGTGCGCTGCAGTTCGCGCATGGCGGCATGGATGGCCTGTTCCGGTGCCGGAATGAGTTTGTCATTGAGAAAGCTCGGTTGAGGCGCGGCTTTTTTTGCCCGCATGAGGCGGCAAACCAGAAGGGTGTGCAACGGCGCGATCGGCAGAACGATCAGTGCGGTGATGACCATTTTAATGGTGTTGGCGTTGGCGGCCTGATGGACGAGGTCGCCGGGCAGCAGCGGAATCCAGCGGTAGAAGAGCGGGGCCGTCAATGCGGCAAGCACGCCGCTGAAAATATTGAAGAGCAGATGCGAGACTGCGCTGCGCCGCGCGTCGATGTTCGTGCCGATACTGCCGAGCAGCGCGGTGGCGCAGGTGCCGATGTTTGCTCCGATGAGGATCGGGAAGACACCGGAGAGGTCGGTGATGACGCCCGCCTGGATCAGCGCAAAGCTCATGCCGATCATTGCGCCGCTGCTTTGGATGATGCCGGTGACGGCGGTGGCGAGCAGGATGCCGCGCAGCATTCCGCCGGGCGTTGCACCGTTGATTTGTTTAAACAGCGGAATAAAGGCATCGCGGTGCGGGGCGATGGCCGCGCTCATAGTGGACATGCCGAGGAAGAGCAGGCCGAAGCCGAGGAGCGCCTTTCCGGCTTCTTTCATTCGCGGCTGCGGCGCGACGATATGGAGGAGTACGCCGAAGGTGACGGCGACAAAGCAGTAGTCGCTCAGCTTGAATGAAATAAGCTGCATGGAGAGCGTGGTGCCGATGTTGGCACCGAGCATGACAGGAACGGATTGCGTCAGTGTCATCAGCCCGGCGTTGATGAAGCCGACGAGCATGACGGTGGCGGCGCTACTTTGAACGAGTGTGCCGATGACGGTTCCGAGTCCAACCCCGTTGATCCGGTTGCGGGTGGCCTTGCCGAGAATGCGGCGCAGGCCGTCGCCTGCGCAGCGCTTCAGCCCATCGGTCATGATGTTCATGCCGAAGATGAAAAGTGCGAGACCTCCCAAGATGGAGAAAATTTCCATACAGCCTCTTATGTTGTCAGCCAAACTGTTTGAAACGGATCCAGTGAGATTTTTTTGCCCGCGCCGTTATAACGGGTTCCGCTGAGCAGGTCGGTGCAGGGCGTGGCGCGGTTCAGTTCAGGAATCCGGTCATCCAGTGCAACGGTTTTCCGAACATTGGAAAAACTGCTGATACAAATAATCACCTTGCCGTCGGGTGCGGTGCGCACGAAGGCGAAGAGGTCGTCGCCGAGGTCGAGTACACGCTGCGCCGCGTCGGGATGGAAGGCGGGATGCTGGCGGCGAATCTTGAGGCGCCGCCGGAGTTCGGCAAAAATCTCTGCGGAGGTATTTTTTTCGTTCAGCAGGGCTTCGAGATCGTCCGCGTTCCACTTTTTCCGGTTGAGCGAGCGGGCGCGGCCGGTTTCTTTGAACCCCTCTTGATCATTGGGCGTGGCGGTGAGGCTGTGGAAGTAGACGGCGGGTACGCCTTTGAGTCCGAGCATGACGGTTTGCGCACAGAGGAAGCGCGCGACCTGATGTTCGTCGTCGCCCATGGCGTCGAAGTAGGTGATGTTGAGTTCGTAGGGGCTTTCGGTTCCGTCGCTGTTGCGTTTGGTAGAGACCTGTCCGCCGAGTTTTTTTATCTGTTCAGTGAGCGCGGCGATTTCGTTGTCGGGGATGAGTCCGCTGAGCGGGCGCACGCCGATGCCGTCGTGCGAGGCGGTGAAGTTGAACCAGGTGCAGCCGGGCGGTGTCTCACAGACGGTTTTCGCCCAGCCGGTGAGATGCTGCGCATTGCCGGTTCGCAGCGCGTGGAGCAGCAGCGGCGGCAGGCTGAACTGGTAGACCATGCGGGCTTCATCGCCGTTGCCGAAGTAGGAAATGTTCTCCGCATGCGGTACGTTGGTTTCGGTGAGAAGAACGACGCCGGGCGCGACCATGTCGAGC
>DINM01000094.1:24492-26766 GCA_002423675.1 Verrucomicrobia bacterium UBA5540 | reverse complement strand
TTAACCACTAATTTTCACTAATCCCCACTAATTAGTGAAGATTAGTGAAAATTAGTGGTTAACTCTCACTCAAAGTCCTCAATGGCCATGCGCACGGGTTTACCGTCCACGACATCCAGCTTTTCAATCTCTTCCATCGCAGTGGAAAAGTTCTTTTCGAGCGCCTTATGGGTCAGGAAAACGACCGGGACTTGCCCGCCCGCGTTCTGCTCTTTCTGCATGATCGACGCGATGCTGATCTGGTTTTTACCGAGTACATGCGCAACCTGTGCGATGACATCCGGCTGGTCTTTAAGAGACAAACGCAGATAGCATCGGATGGAAATATCGGCGGCGCCACGTACCGGCAGCGACTCATTTTTCAGCAGCCACTCGCTGCAACCGCCACGACCCGCGACGGCCTCCATGATATCACCAATCACCGCGCTGGCGGTCGGCAAACGACCTGCACCGCGCCCGTAATAGAGAGTGCTGCCGACCACGTCGCCTTCGACAAAAACCGCATTGAACGAGTCGTTGACCGAGGCCAGAAGATGATCCTGCGGCACAAAAGACGGCTCGACGCGCATTTCAACTGCGCCGTTCACCTCGCGAATGACAGCCAGCAGCTNNCAAGCGGCGAGTTGGCGGGCACAAGGCAGGGCTGCATCCGCTGTTCCAGCCCGTCGGCATTCATCCGCGCAACGCCCAGCAGCTTGATGCGATAGCCCAGCTCGCCCGCATATTCAATTTCGCGATGCGACAGCCCGCGGATACCTTCAATCGTGAACGCATTCATCGGAACCGGCGCGCCGTAAGCCAGCGACGCCAGTACAACCGCTTTATGGGCAGTATCGATGCCGTCTATGTCAAGATCCGGCGGAGTCTCGGCATAACCGAGCTTCTGGGCATCGGCCAGCACGGTTTCAAAATCGAGTCCTTCGCGCTCCATACGCGTCAGGATGTAGTTGCAGGTTCCGTTTAGAATCCCGTACATGCTTTTGATCTGATTGCCGACCAAGCCGTCCTTCAACGCACGAAGTACCGGTATGCCGCCGCCGACGCTGGCCTCAAAATACAGTCCTGCCCCGCCCTTCGCAGAAGCTTCAAACAGTTCGCGTCCCGCCTCGGCCAGCAGCGCCTTATTGGCCGTAACGACCGGCTTGCCGTTCTTCAACGCGCGCAGAACAAACTCCTTGGCGATCTTTAAGCCGCCGTTCAGCTCAACGATCACGTCGATTTCCGGATCGTCGATCACCGAAACCGCGTCGGTCGTCAGAAGTTCTTTGTCCACCTTAACGCCGCGGGCGGTCTTGATATCGAGATCCGCGATTTTTCCAATCATTGGAAAAAAACCGGTGCGTTGCGCCATGAGCTCGCCGTTTTTGAGGATTGCCTCAACCACGCCNNATCCCAGAATGCCTATTTTTATTTTCTTCATAAAATCCCCGTTCAGGAGCGCAAACTTTACCCCATCGCCGTTGAAGCTCAAGGCGAAAGCCGCCGAGAAAGTCAAAGGTCTTAAGATCCAAGGTCAAAAGTGGCTCAACCTCTCCCTTCCCGACTTTCAGACTTTGGACTTTCAGACTTTCGACTTGTTCGGAGCGAGCGGATCGGTACGATGAGCGCCTTATTTAAGTCGTAAACCATGAAAATCAATCCATCACCCAGTTACAGCATCGATGTACTCGTAGAGTCCGCTCTCGAACGTGCGGCGCTTGAAAAACAAATTCTCGACGCCGAGGGCATTCCCGCTTTGTCGGAGGGTGTCGCCAGCCCGTTCCGTTTTGTCGTGAACTGCCGCGACAGCGCCCATCAGCAGGAAATACTCCAGGCTTTGGAACAAACGAATGGAACCGANNGTGATGGAAGGCAAAGCAATGCTGTTTAAAGAATTCGGCGGCGTGGATGCCTTTCCGATTTGCTTAAACACGAAAGATCCTGAAGAGATTATCCAAACGGTGAAACGGATCTCTCCGACGTTTGGCGGTATTAATCTGGAAGACATTTCTGCCCCGCGCTGTTTTGAGATCGAACAACGGTTAAAGGCGGAACTCGACATTCCGGTTTTCCACGACGACCAGCANNCAAACGAATGGAACCGAGGTGCTTTCCGCTGAAGAAATCACCTTTCGTTCTCATGCCGGCGGAAAAATCGAAACCGCCAGCAAGCTCGACCTCTCTGCAAAAGGCGCACTGGCGGTTGCTTATACACCGGGCGTTGGCCGCGTCTGCAAGTCGATCAGCGAACAGGTTTCTCTCGCGGATAGTCTGACCATTAAGAAAAATATGGTC
>DINM01000094.1:0-24486 GCA_002423675.1 Verrucomicrobia bacterium UBA5540 | reverse complement strand
GACGACCAGCACGGCACGGCCATTGTTGTACTGGCCGCGCTGTATAATGCTCTCAAGATCACCGGGAAAGCCATCGACAGCCTGAAAGTGGTCGTCTGCGGAATTGGCGCGGCGGGAACCGCTTGCGCCAACATTTTGATGCGGGCCGGAGTGAAAAATCTGATCGGGTACGATATTAAAGGCGCTGTTTATAAAGGCCGTCCCCGCGATAGTGACGCGCTGAAAGCGTTTGCGGAAAAAACCAACGCCGAAGGAATCTGCACACCGCTTTGCGAAGGCATCAAAGGTGCCGACCTGTTCCTCGGCGTTTCCGCGCCGGGCTGTATCACCGCCGACGATGTAAAGAACATGGCGAAAGATCCGATCATTTTTGCAATGGCTAATCCGACCCCGGAAATCATGCCGGAAGTCGCCAAGCCGTACGCGCGCATTATGGCGACCGGCCGTTCGGACTATCCGAACCAGGTCAACAACGTGCTCTGCTTTCCGGGAATTTTCAAAGGAGCCCTTCGCTGCCGCGCGAGTGGAATCAGCGAAGGCATGAAACTGGCGGCGGCCCGCGCAATTGCCGATCTGGTTTCCGCCGATGAGCTGTGCGAAGAATTTATCATCCCATCAGTCTTCGATCGCCGCGTCGCTGATGCCGTCGCCGATGAAGTCGAACGCGTCGCCCGCGAAGAAGGCCTCGCCCGCGAAGTCATCGACAGCAAAACGCTTTACAAGCTGAGATGAGACAGGGAGTAATGATGGGTGGATCACTGGATTGCTGTCCCCTGCGAAGTTCATATCTGCACAGTCTCTTGTGATATCGGTTCCAATGTTTGGAAATTGCAAAACCATTTCGCCGGGTGAGGTCACCCGGCCTACAATCTTCTGTAGGCCCGCTGTCCTCAGCGGGCGCTTCGATATTAACCGCCGGTTTTGTCGCGGAAATCATCAGCGGCGTATGCTGATAGACCGGAACGATTGCCGCATCGCCGAGCTGATCAATCAGTGCGAACAGATTCTTCGCATCATCTTCCGGCGAAAGCACAAACCGCTCAACGCCCTGCGCGTTCCATTGAAGCGCCGCCTGCGTATTGAGCGTATAAAGCGGCCAGTCGGCGACAATGTCTTTTTGCCCGCTTAACAAATTGAGTCCGCCGATGTTAGCCGCTTCCCATTTCCAATGGTTGGAAAACGTTTGAATCAGAGTACGAAATACTTCGGCATCTTCATCGCGGATAATCACCGGCAGCGCCAGCCGCAGCTTATCGCCATAAAACGCCAGCGCCTTTTCGGTCTCTTCCAGACGTCCCGGATCAATCTCCAGCACAAACTCGTCGATGTTTTGCAAAGCTTGGAAAACTCTGGATTTCACCGACCAGAAAATCCCGGTTGATTCGGTTTTTTTCCAAGGTTCGAAAAAAATTGAAGTGCCGCAACGCCGTTGCTTCCAATGCTTGGAAAAATCAGAAATTAGGCGACGGCGCGCGTCGTTGAGAACTGAGACCGGAACAAAGGCAGAGCCTTCAATCGTCAGTTCGCCGAGTCGCCAATCGGTATCTCCCAGCTTTTCAAAGCACTGACGGATCGTGGCAGAGGCTTTCTCCGGATTCTTCGCCGCCTCAAACGGGCCGGGCAAAACAAGTTCGGCTTGTACGCTGTCCGCCGACGCGGTCAGAACTATTTTTTCCAATGTTTGGAAGACCGAAACATTCACAGGTCGCCGCTGGCGGAATTGGCCGGGGCGCGGCGCGGAAAATTCGTAGCGCTGGCGCACCGCCTGCGAATAGGAGCAGTAAACCGGAGAGCCGTTTCCAATGTTTGGAACATCGGGAGGCAGCTTGAGCGCGATTTCGGCATCGGCCGGAAGTTCGAAACGGCGTTTCCCTTCCGGATCGGAAGTGAGTCGCATTTCGTCGGCGGCAAAACCGTAGCCGCTTTCGAATTTGAGTCCGTCGTGTTTCTGCAGCGCGCGGTTGCTGTGCAGAATGAGCCACGCGCCTCTGACCGCTTTGACAGTTCCGATGAGCGCGCCGCGGTGTCCGTCGTTAACCGGATCAACCGGCGCATTCTGCGGATTATCGAGATAGAGATCGGTGGAGGGCCGCCCGAAAATGGTTTGAATGTCGGAGAGCAGTTTGTCCGGTTCGGTGAGCGTGCCGTCGAGCGCTTTGCGATAGAAGTCGGCGACAGCGGCAACGTAAAGCGGGCTTTTCATGCGCCCTTCGATTTTGAGCGAGGCGACGCCGGCAGCGAGCAGTTCCGGCAAATGCCCGGCCGCCGAAAAATCCTTCATCGAAAACGGGAGCGTTTTTGCGCCGTCGTTTTCGAACATCTGGCGGCAGATGTAGGCGCAGCGTCCGCGGTTGCCGCTGCGTCCGAGCAGATGCGACGAAAAGAGGCAGAGTCCGCTGTAGCAGTAGCAAAGCGCGCCGTGGATGAACGTCTCCGTTTCAATGCCGCAGTTTTGGCTGATGTGCCCGATCGTTCTGAGGCTCAGTTCGCGCGCCAGCACGACGCGCTTGAAGCCGAGTGCGGCGAGCCGTTTTGCGCCGTCCAGATTATGAACCGCCAGCTGCGTGCTGGCGTGCAGGCGGAGCGATGGAAAATTTTTCTGTGCGAGTCGGACGACGCCCATGTCCTGCACGATGACGCCGTCGGCGTTCAGGTCGCGAATCACCGCCAGCGTTTCAAGTGCGTCGTTGAGCTCGCTCTGCTGAACGAGCGTGTTGAAGGTGACGTAGACGCGGCGACCCAAGTGATGCGCGTAGCCGATCAGCTCGTCGAGCGCTTCGGGCGTGAANNGAAATTGCCCGCCTCGGCGCGGGCGGAAAAACGCGGCAGTCCGGCATAGACAGCATCCGCGCCGTAAGCGAGCGCCGCCCATGCAGCGTCAGCCGTTCCGGCCGGTGCCAGTAATTCTGGAAGTTGTTTATTCAAGCGGCCCGAACGCTATCACTCCTCAAGTATTTTTCCAATGTTTGGAAAATAAAACGCCCCGTTTTCCAAAATATTGGAAAACGGGGCGCGGGGTTTGGTGCCGAGGCTTTTATTTACCTAAGCACTGCGCGAGGTCGGCTTCGACGGTAGTGGTCGGAGCAATGTTGAATTTTTCGACCAGCACATTCAGTACGGCGGGCGTGATGAAGGCCGGAAGGCTCGGACCGACTTTGATGTTTTTGATGCCGAGGTGCAGCAACGTGAGCAGAATGCAGACGGCTTTTTGTTCGTACCACGATAAAACCATCGAGAGCGGCAGTTCGTTGACGTCGCATTCGAAAGCTCCGGCAAGCGCGACCGCAATCTGGATGGCGCTGTAAGCGTCGTTGCACTGTCCGATGTCGAGCAGGCGCGGGATGCCGCCGATGTCGCCGAACTCCATTTTGTTGAAGCGGTATTTTCCGCAGGCGAGCGTGAGGATGGCGCAGTCTTTCGGCACGGCTTCGGCGAAGTCGGTGTAGTAGTTGCGTCCCGGCTTCGCGCCGTCGCATCCGCCGATGAGGAAGAAGTGCTTCAGCGCACCGCTTTTAACCGCTTCGATGACGGTCGGGGCAACGCCGAGCACGGCGTTATGGCCAAATCCGACCAGAATAGTTTTTTCCGGTTCGGTTTCGGCAAAGCCGGGCGCTTCGAGCGCGGCTTCAATGACCGGTGCAAAGTTGCCGTCGTCGATGTGCTGCACGCCGGGCCACTGGACGAGGCCGCAGGTGAAGATACGAGCTTTGTAGTTTTCCTTCGGCTTCTGGATGCAGTTGGTGGTCATGAGGATCGCGCCCGGGAAGGCTTCGAATTCTTCACGCTGATCCTGCCATGCTCCGCCGTAGTTGCCGACGAGGTGTTTGTATTTTTTCAGTTCCGGATAGCCGTGACAGGGAAGCATTTCACCATGGGTGTAAATGTTAATGCCCTTGCCTTCGGTCTGCTCCAACAGCAGTGCGAGATCCTTGAGGTCGTGACCCGAAACGAGAATCGCTTTCCCTTTAACCGCCTTGATATTGACCGGAGTCGGAACGGGGTGGCCGTAGGTTCCGGTATTGGCTTCGTCGAGCAGTTTCATGACGGTGAGGTTGACTTCGCCGACTTTAAGGGCCAACGGAAGCAGCACATCGACGGTGGCCGGACCGTTTTTGAGAACCGCCAGTGCTTCGTGGAAGAAAGCAAATACCGATGAATCTTCTTTGCCGAGGATGTAGGCGTGGTCGGCGTAGGCCGCCGTGCCTTTGAGTCCGTAGAGAATCAGCTCCTGCAAACCAGTGATGTCTTCGCCCTGCGTTTTGATGCGGCTTTCGATCCCGACGGCTTCTCCCTGTTTGGTCAGTCCGCTAAGATCGGCGTTGAAGTCGATCGTCGAGTTCGCGCCGAGTTCCTTGAGCACGTCCGCTCCGCGGCGGATAACGCCCGCGATGTCTTCCGCATCAAAGTTAACATTGGTGACGGTGGTAAAAAGCCCTTCCATCACATAGAGGTCGGCGTTGCGGTTTGCTTTGCCTTTGGCGGCGACGGCGATCTGTTTGCAGACTTCGACCAGCAGATCCTGCAGGGTTGCGGTGTCGGGATCTTTACCGCACACGCCAAAAGCGGTGCATCCGGTGCATTTGGCGGTTTGTTCACACTGATAACAAAACATGCTCATACTATTTCCTTTCGGTTTTGGATTCCTAGATTCAATGCCGAGGATTATGCTACCTTTTAAAAATCGCTCCTTGATCTGCGTCAAGTTGTTGAACTTTTTCAAAAGAAGGTGCTCCTGTGGAACTAATCGTCAGCATATTCGTAAAATCGTGGGATGTCATGGCAATTATGGCCCCCTACCTCCTGCTCGGTTTTTTTGTGGCCGGAGTACTCGGCGTATTTGTGCCGGTTTCTTTTATCGAGACGCATCTGGGTAAACGCGGACTGAAGCAGATCATCAAGGCGTCACTACTGGGCGTCCCAATTCCGCTCTGCTCATGTAGCGTGATTCCCGTGACTGCCTCGCTGCGGCGCCATGGTGCGACAAAGGGCGCAGCCATTTCGTTCCTGACCTCAACACCGCAAACCGGCGTAGACAGCATCGCTGCAACATGGGGTCTGCTCGGGCCGGTCTTTGCCGTCTTCCGTGTAGCGGTCGCATTCATCACTGGATGCGTCTGCGGCGCAACGGTGGAAGCGTTTACTCATCCGGAAAAAGATGTTTCGGGCGGGTGCGAAGATGAACACTGCCCCTCTTGTAATCCCAATCCGGAAGAGCACAAATGGAAACAGGTTTTCGCCTACGGGTTCGGCGTACTGCCGCGCGATATCGGCCGCGCCCTGCTGGTTGGAATTCTTGTCTCCGGCCTGCTCGGCGCACTGGTGCCTGCCGATTTCTTTACCCGGACTCTCAACTCCGAGTGGCTTTCGATGCTGGCCGTGCTGTGTCTGGGCATTCCTCTGTATGTTTGCTCGACCGGCTCCATCCCGATCGCACTGGCGATGATCGGCATGGGACTTTCGCCCGGTGCCGCGTTAGTTTTTCTAATCACCGGCCCAGCGACCAATGCCGCCACCATCGCCACCGTGCTGAAAACCATGGGACGGCAGGTTGTCACGATATACTTAATCAGCCTAGCGGGATGCTCGCTAGCTGCCGGATGGATTCTCAACCGAATTCTCACCACGCAACTCATCACAGAACACGTTCATCATCATGCGACGGAAACCGGATCGATTGAACAAATCTGCGCCCTCCTTCTAACCGGCCTGCTCATCTCGGCCGTACTCCCGCGAAAAAAGAAAAGCTGTTGCCATGAACACTGATCCTTTTGATTTAATCCGCACCGCGAAATTTTTCGCCGGACTTTCCGAAACGGCCTGCAAACGGCTGGCGGGGCTGAGCCGCCGCCGCGCCGTCGCCAAACGTGATCTTCTTTTCATGGAAGGTTCCGATGGCACAGCGGTCTATCTGCTCACCTCCGGGAACATTCAGCTGGTGAAAACCAACATGGACGGCAAAGAAACGGTCATCAAAACCGTCAAGCCGGGAGAACTGTTCGCCGAGGTGATTCTCTTCGAGAAAAGCAAATTTCCCGTCACCGCTGTTGCCTGCACCGAAGCGGAAGTGATTGAGCTGCCGCGCGCCGGATTTTTGAAACTGCTCAACGAAGAAGAGTTCCGCAACGACTTTATGGCGATGCTGATGCATAAGCAGCGCTACCTCGCCGGTCGTATTCAGCAGCTCACCTCAATGGATGTCGAAGCGCGTTTCGTCGAATTCCTACGCGACCACTACGGCGAAAAGGAGAAAATCACGCCCGACCTTTCCAAAAAAGATATCGCCTCGGCCATTGGTGCAACACCCGAAACTTTCAGCCGCCTGCTCCAGAAGCTCGAAAAGCGCGCCGATTTTTCCTGGAGCGGGAAAACCATCAAGGTAAAACCCTCCTTCTGGGAACCGTTCTGACCGGTTTTCCAGAGTTTGGAAAAAACCGGTGCGAAGTTTCCAAGGATTGGAAAATACGTTATCGTTCTTCTTTTCCTGAAAGGATTTTATGAGCAAGCCCCCGCCCAAAGAAGAGCATCCGATGATCAGCATCATGCTGAACGTGGTGATTCCCGTCATCGTTCTGACGTATCTGAGCAAAGACAAATATCTCGGTCCGGTCTGGGGTCTGGTCGCCGCGCTGATCCTGCCGATCGGCTACGGAACGCATACACTGATCAAAGAACGGCGCGCCGATTTTGTTTCCATCCTCGGGATTGTCAGCGTTCTGCTGACCGGCGTGTTCGGCATCCTGAAACTTCCGCCGCAATGGATCGCCATCAAAGAGGCGGCCATTCCGTTGGTGATCGGACTGGCGATTGTGATTTCCCTGAAGACTCCCTACCCGCTCATCAAAAAAATCCTGATGAGCGAAAAATTGTTCAACGTGGATCGGCTTCACGAAAAACTGCGCGAACAGAAAAACGAAGCGAAATTTGAAAAGCGACTGGTTGGATTGACGTGGGGCCTCGCCTCTTCGATGTTTCTTTCGTCGGCGCTCAATTACACGCTGGCAAAAATTGTCCTGAAAAGTCAGCCGGGTACGGAGGCATTCACTGCTGAAATCGGCAAAATGACCGGTCTAAGCTATATCGTCGTCATGCTTCCCAGCATGGCCGTTATGATCTGCGTACTGATTGCGCTGATTAAAACTCTGACCCATCTAACCGGCCTGCACATGGACGACCTGCTCGCTGAACACCTACAAGAAAAAAAACCGGAGTCGACAGACCCCGTAGAATCCGACCCCGCCGTTTAAATCACGATCTTATTATGCGATCTTCTGTTAACAAATTTAATGCCCTCGCAGAGTTCGCAACCGCCGAACGTTGCTTTATCACCGAGCTTGCGAACGATGAAAATGATCCGGAAACTTCCATTGCGCACGTACGGGTCGAGCCGAGAGTGACAACGGCATGGCACAAACTGCGCGATACGGCGGAACGTTATATTGTTGTATCCGGACAGGGCCGCGTTGAGGTTGACGATTTAGACCCTGCGCTGGTAACCGCAGGCGATGTGATCTGCATTCCACCGGACACACCGCAACGAATTACCAATACCGGCACAGAGGATCTGATTTTCTTCGCCGTTTGCTCGCCACGTTTCACGCCCGCTTGCTATGTCAGTCTCGAATAACGTTGTTACTGGGCCATGTCAGGCAGTCCGACCGGCTGGGTTAGGATGATGTGCTGAGTCGATTTGAGTTTCATGGTCGCATGCAGCGCCTCTTTATCAACTGAACCGAGCACGACCGTACTCAACCCTTCGGACGCACAGAAGAGATAAACGTTTTGGCTGATGAAGCCGGTATCGGTCGCGGTATAAAACTCGAGCTTCAGCCGTTCGTCATCCGAGACGTAAATCAAACAAACCGGAGCCGTTTTCACAAACGGCTGTTTCCCGGTTTTTGCGCGAATGTCCTGAGCCAACACCAGCTGCAACCTGTTTTCCGGCGCGACATACAGATAGAGACCGGAAGGAAGCGCAACATACACGTCGATCTCCTGCCGGTTCATCGCGCTGGGTGCCGTGCGTTTACCGTTATCACGATTGATGCCGCAAGCCGCCCATAGCAGATCGGACAGCTGCTTCTCACTCAGGGGTTTCGTCGAGAATTTTCGCTGTGTCCGCCGTGCATTAAGCGCTTCCATGAGCGGCATGCCGCCGGTTTTCTGCGGCACGGGCAGGTGAATATCCTCGGCATAACCCTGTACACACAGAACACAGAAGACCGCTATCCTGCAAAAAGATTTTTTCATATCATTCTTCCGTCCGCTGATTTCGAAGAAGGATAGTCAAGCCACTTAACGATTGCGATTGCAAAAACAGCCAGTAAAATCAACCGCTCATGTTCAACTCGTATCGAAAGATTTCCTTATGATTAGACGGATACAGATCACGATTATTGCCATTATCACCGTTTCTTCTGCAGGCTTTGCAGAGCTCACTCTCCCGTCCGTTTTTTCAGACCACATGGTTCTTCAGCGTGAACAGGCTGTTCCGGTCTGGGGGACAGCCGATCCGGGCGCAACCGTCACCGTTAAATTTGCCGGCCAGACAAAAACCGTCACTGCAGGGACTGACGGAAAATGGAGGGTTGATCTTTCATCATTAGAAGCTTCCTCCGAATCACAGGTTCTGACTGTATCTGACGGAACGGATAAAGCTTCCTTTCAGGATGTTCTCGTCGGCGAAGTCTGGCTCTGCTCCGGACAGTCCAATATGCAAATGCCTTTAATCGGAGAAACTTGGCACCAGCCTTGTGAAAATGCTCCTACTGAAATTTCATCAGCAAATTATCCACAAATCCGTTTATTCAATACTCCGCGGGTTGCTTCTGCTGTTCCCGAAGAAACCACTGATGGCAAGTGGAAAATTTGTACGCCTGAAACTATTAAAACATTTTCCGCCGTTGCTTACTATTTCGGACGCAAACTGCATCGGGATCTCAATGTGCCCGTCGGGCTGCTTCTGAGCGCCTGGGCCGGTACACACATTGAACCATGGACTCCTCCCTGCGGATTCGAAAGCGTTGACACCCTGCAAAATTTTTATCAGAAGTCTCAGAATCTGTCCGCTCTCCCGAAAATCGATCAAAAGGCTCCCTCCTCCCTTTATAACGGCATGCTCCACGCTCACATTCCTTTCGCTATTCGCGGAGCCATCTGGTATCAGGGCGAATCCAATCGTTACGATGGCATGCTCTATGTGGATAAAACCAGAGCCTTACTGAACGGCTGGCGCACACTTTGGGGTTATGAGATTCCGTTTTACTTCGTACAGATTGCTCCCTTTCAATATGGCAATGACGATCCTTCAATACTGCCGGTTTTCTGGGAAGCACAGGCCGAAATTGTAAAAACCATTCCGAAAACCGGGATGACGGTCATTACAGACTGCTCTGAGACCAACAATCTCCACCCGACAGACAAAAAAGATCCCGGAATCCGGCTGGCTCTTCTGGCGGAAGCCAATACATACGGTATGGATGTCATCAGCACCGGACCGGTCTTCCAATCCCTGGAAATAAAAAAGGATAAATTAATTGTCACCTTCTCCTCTGCCAAAGGCCTCGCCACTCGAAACGGCAAAGCCCCCGACTGGTTTGAAATCGCTGGCAAAGACGGCGTATTTAAACCGGCAACAGCTGAGATCGATGGAACCAGTATTATTCTTAGCTCGCCGAATGTTGCAAACCCGGTCGCCGTACGCTTTGCATGGAACAAACTGGCGGAACCAAATCTGATGAACAGCGCCGGGTTGCCTGCTTCTGCATTCCGCGCATCGTTGGCAGAATAAACTTCCAATCCTTGGAAGAAATATGAAAACCCACTGCGCCGGTTCCAGGGTTTGGAAAAAAGAACGGCGGATTGTTACGTCAGTCTGGAATGACTTTACTGAGTCGTCTCCGGTAACTGGTTAGACATCCGGGGGAATCGTTTTGAGCACCTGAAGCAGCTCCTGCACTTTGACGGGCTTGCTGAGATAGCCGGTCATACCGCCTTGGAGTGCTTCATCTCTGCTTTCCTGCAGGGCATGTGCAGAGAGTCCCACAATCGCCGGACAGGCGCTGTTTTTCAGTTTTTTACGGATAATGCCGGTTGCTTCCAGTCCGTCCATTTCCGGCATTTGAATGTCCATAAGGATAAGGTCGTAGGAGTTGCTCAGTGCTTTATCAACGGCTTCCTGTCCGTTCTCGGCGAGATCGGCATCATACCCCATTTTCGAGAGCATTTTCAGGGTCACCTTCTGGTTGACTTTGTTGTCTTCCGCCAAAAGGATTTTGTGCGGAAACTTTCGGGCCAAATCGCTATTGATTTCTTCTGTGTTACTGGGGATTACGGGCTCTATGTCACCGCCCAGCAGTCCGGCCAGTGCTTCCTGAAGCCGCCGTTCTTTGACGGGTTTTCCCATCCACCGGTTGACCGTGTTAGCATTTTCTGCGCAGAGTCGTCCGCTTGAACTTAAAATGAGAATCGGACGGTCCCCGAATTCCGGGCGCTTGCGCAGTTCGGCGGCCAGCACACAGCCGTCCATCTCCGGCATCGTGTAGTCCAGGATGGCGATATCCAGTGATCCCAGTGAACTCAGTTTTTCCAGTGCCGCCGGACCTGAATCGAAAAGAAGCGGCTCCATCTGAACATTTTTCAGTTCGTGCTCCAGAATTCTCAAGTTGGTCTTATTGTCATCCACGACCAGTATGCGCCGGCCTTTCAGAACTGCGGGATCAAAGAGTATATTCGGGAGGATGTTGGCGTCTGTTTGTGTGACCACGATGTAGAATTTAAATTCTGAGCCGACATTTCTTTCACTGTGAACCGTCATCTCACCGCCCATCATCTGAATCAGTTTTCGGCAGATCGTGAGGCCAAGGCCGGTGCCGCCGTATTTACGGGTGATGGATGCATCGGCCTGCTCAAACGGACGAAAGACCCGTTCGGCATCTTCCGGGGTCATGCCGATGCCGGTATCTGAAACAGAAAAATTAATACGATAGTCCATGTTTCCCTGGCATTTTCCATCGACGGTCACCAGAACTTCGCCACGAGGGGTGAATTTGATGGAGTTGCTCAGAAGATTTAATAGAACCTGCCGAAGCCGTGCGGCATCTCCGACCACAATCTCCGGAACTTCGCCGCTGAAATAGTGCATTAGTTCGAGACCTTTTTCAGCCGCTTTCGGCGCTACGACATCCACCGATTTTTCTACAGTTTGAACCAGATCGAACGGGGTTAGTTCAAGTTCCATTTTTCCCGCTTCGATTTTGGACAGATCCAGGATGTCGTTAACGATGGCCAGCAGTGCATCGGAGCTGGTGATGATGGTATCAGCAAAATCGCGCTGTTCCGCATTCAGCGGCGTGTCCATCAGCAGACTGCTCATACCGACCACTGCGTTGAGCGGCGTGCGGATTTCGTGACTCATGTTGGCCAGAAAGATACTTTTGGCTTGCGCGGCTTTCTCTGCATTTTTCCTGGCCTCGTTGAGTTCCGTCACATCCCGGAGCAAGACAAGATACGCAACGGTTCCTCGGTAGTTGATTGAGGATACTTTAATGTCGAGACACAACTCCACACCCTGCTTCATTAGAAATGTTTCTTTCGAGCTGCACCGGGTCAGATCGCCCCCTTTCAGAAAATCTGCATAACCGGGGAGATTGAGCTGCTCTACCGACAACTGCAACAGCTCTTCCTGCGAACACTCAAAGAGAAGCGGTGCCGCATCATTACTGTCGAGAATGTGTCCGTTTTCGTCATGCACCAGAACCGCATCGTTAATATTTTCGAACAGTGTCCGGTAACATTCCTCGCTCTCTTGAACCTTCTGCTGGTATTGCTTTTTCTCCGTGATATCTAGGCCGATGCCAACCAGACCAAAGACCGATCCGTCTTCATCTTTCAGCGGAATCTTTGATGATAAAATACATTGACGATCCCCAGCGCCATTAATCGCTTCCTGTTCTATATTAAGGAGAGACTCCCCGGCTTGAATCAGTTGCTGTTCCAGTGCAAAAAACCCCTGCGCTATATCTTTTGGGTTATAATCAAAGTCGGTTTTTCCCAACATGTCTTCCGGACTGCCAGCGTTCTTTGCCTCCGCCAACCTCTTATTCGCCAGAAGAAATCGGCCCTGCGCATCTTTGATGTAAATATAGGCTGGCAAGCTGTCAATGAGTGTCCGGAACTGTTGCGTCTCGCGCTTTTGTCTAAATTCGATCTGCGAGTCGAGGAGAGCATCCGCGAGCGCCCCGCCAGCAATCCGAAAGATCTGGATCTCGTCCATATCCAAGGCCTCTTGCCCTGATGCGCCATCCACCGCTAGGACCCCGATCTCCCTGCCAGATCCGTCGGCCAATGAAACGTACAAACGAACCAGTCCCTTATCGTCCAATACTTCTTTCCAAGGAGCAATTCCGCCGTCCGGAAAGTTCCTCCGAATCGCATCCAAGGCCTCTTTTGTTTCAATCGGTGTAGAACCATCAAACCCGAAAAACAACTGCTGGCTATCCGGAGGTGTATCATACAAAACAATCGATACCTGCTCATACCCCAGTCGATCCTTCAACAAATCCAGAGCGTTCCGGCAAATCTGTCTCACTGTGCCGGAGTGCTGAAGCTGTCCGCAGAAATCGGCCAGCGCAGTCAACCGTCCGCTATCCAGTCCGTTGTCCTTCCGGCTCATAATATGCCCCTTCGTTGCGTTGTCGTTTCTTTTTACTCCTTTTTCAACACTTGAAAATATTTTTTTCAAAAGACTGACCCTTATTCCGCGGCAGACTGCACGCAGGAATCACAGTTTCTAGAAAA
Organism: Verrucomicrobia bacterium UBA5540; assembly: GCA_002423675.1. Lineage (GTDB taxonomy): Bacteria > Verrucomicrobiota > Kiritimatiellia > Kiritimatiellales > Tichowtungiaceae > Tichowtungia. Next base: position 11,691 of record DINM01000094.1, on the reverse strand, counting down.
TATTGTGTTGCTCAAAATAATTTTGGGTGCAGCCCCACCTCGTCGGGTTTTCCCCGATTAGAGCATTTCACGAATGAAGTGTTATTATCGTTTTTGCAGGATCTGGAATGGGCAAATTCCTTCCAGCCACACTCGGCGCGAAGGTTCTCAACCATTCGCGCTCTACAATTACACATCGCACGAAGATTTGAGCACCGCACCGTTCGAGGCGTTGGTGGCCATCGCGGCGTAGCGCGCCAGCCAGCCGGTTGTGCAGCGTGGCGCGGGTTTCTTCCACGATTTTTTACGCTCGGCGAATTCGGCGTCTGATACATCGGCTTTGAGCGAGCGGTTCGGAATGTCGATTTCGATGATGTCGCCCGCTTTAAGCAGACCGATCGGTCCGCCTTCCGCCGCCTCCGGCGAAACGTGGCCGATGCACGCACCGTGCGTCCCGCCGCTGAACCGTCCNNTTCGGCCCTTCGTAGCGGATGACAACCACGTCGCCGGCTTTGACTTTACCGGCCAGAATTCCTTCGCAGGCTTCTTCCTGCGATTCAAAGATCACCGCCGGACCTTTGTGCACCAGCATTTTCGGATCCACACCTGCGCTCTTCACAACTGCGCCTTCGGCGGCGATGTTGCCGCGCAGAATCGCCAGTCCACCCTGTTTGCTGTAGGCGTTTTCAACCGTGTGAATACACTTCTCATTCAACGTTTTTGCGCCGGCGATATTTTCGCCGAGCGTTTTTCCGGTCACCGTCGGGCAGTCGAGCTTGAGCAATCCGTCGATTTTACTGATCTCGCCGAGAATCGCGCTGATGCCGCCCGCGTCGCGGACGTCTTCAATATGCCAGCTCGACGACGGCGAAACCTTGCAGATATTCGGCGTCGTTTTGGACAGCGCATTGATGCGGTCGAGGTCGTAGCCAATGCCCGCCTCATTGGCGATTGCCAGCGTATGCAGAACCGTGTTCGTGCTGCCGCCCATCGCCATATCGAGAACGAACGCGTTGTCAACGGACGCTTCCGTGATGACATCGCGCGGTTTCGGGCCAGTCGCGAGCGCCATCTCCACCGCGCGCTTCGCGGCGGCTTTCCACAGCTCTTTACGAGCCTCTTCGGTCGCCAGCAGCGTGCCGTTGCCGGGCAGCGCCATNNGCAAGAGCCGGCCGACGGACAGGCTTTGCATTCAAGTTCCGTCAACTCCGCTTCGGAAATTTTGCCCGCCTTGAGCTGCGCGACGCCTTCAAAAACGCTGATCAGGTCAATCACCTGTCCGTCCGCCTTATGTCCCGCCGCCATCGGGCCGCCGCTGGCGAAAACCGTCGGAATGTTCGTGCGGACCGCGCCCATCAGCATGCCGGGAACAATCTTATCGCAGTTCGGAATACAAATCATCGCGTCAAAGCAGTGGGCGTTCACCATTGTCTCCACGCTGTCGGCAATCAGCTCGCGGCTCGGCAGGGAATACTTCATNNAGAGATGAACATGGCCGGGAATCACTTCGTTGAACGAGTTGCAGACGGCGATGAACGGCTTTTTGATATCTTCATCCGTCAGTCCGGTTGCGTGCATCAGACTGCGGTGCGGTGCGCGTTCAATTCCCTTTTTGACTTTATCGCTGTTCATGTGAGTCCTTTCCTTAAAAAACGATCGACTTTGTCGCCTATTCGAGTATCTTGTCCCGCTTTAATTGGAAAAGCATACGTCCTGAGGAAATATTATGAAAACAATTTTTATATCAACAACGGTGTTGCTGATCGCCAGAGCGGTTTTTGCAGAAGAATTTTCCACCAATATTCCATCGATTGTAGTGACCGCAGCAGCCCAGACGGCAGGGAATGCTGCGATCCACGAGGTGCTGCGCACGGAGCCGGGCGTGGTGCTCAATTCACAGGGCGGTTCGCAGAACGATCTGTCCATCCGCGGCAGCTCTTTCAGCGGTGCGGGCCTTGCTCTTGGCGGGTTGACGTTGCGGAATCCGCAGACCGAGCATTTCAATGCCGAACTGCCGGTGCCCGCCGCGATGCTTTCGCGCCCGCAGGTGCTGAGCGGCCTCGACAATCAGGGCGGCCATCTCGTCGGCACGGTGAATTTTGATCTTCTTCCAATCATTGCCGGCCGCTTGCGAGAGCAATCGAGCGACGCGGGAAAAAAACAAATTGAGGTCGGCGTCGGCTCGGATCACCGCGACTGGGAGAGCGTGCTGGTGCAGCAAATGCTGACCGATAAGCTTGGTGCCGGTGTGTTCGCCGGACATGAAGCCGCCGAAGGCGTGGATTATCCGGACAATGATTATGAGCGCAGTTACGGCGGAGCCCAGCTGCAGTACCGCACGGATGATACAAAAACCGACCTGCTGATCGCGCATCAGAGAAAAAACTTCGGCGCGCGAGGATACTATGGCGTACCATCATTCCTTTCTGCTAAAGAGAAAACAGAAGACACCCTCATTTACCTCTCTTCCCTCAAGGGTGATTTGAACGGCTCCTATCTGCGCGGCGGCGTTTCCTGGCATGAGTTTCATGACGATTACCAACTCCCGACCATTTCCTACCGCAACCGGCACCGCTCTCGCGTCACCTCGGCCTTTTTCGATGGACGTACGCTGGAAGTGGACGGATTCGCACTCGGCTGGCGCGTCGATGCGGATCATGAACGGATCGATAGCACCGGCACGGGCGGATTCGGATTCCACCAGCGCACGCGCGGCGGCGTTTCGCTGCTCCCTCAGTGGCAAGGCGANNCTGCGCAGTGAATTCTACACCGGCGAGTCGCCGGAATATTTGCCGCAACTTGGAGCCGAATATCTGCTGTCCGACACGCTGACTGCGTTTGCTTCTTATACAGAAACTGTCCGCCTCCCTTCCTATACTGAACTCAGCTACAGCAATCTGTACAGTGTGGGTAACGCTGGTCTGGATCCGCAAAAAACCGACCAAACGGAGATCGGCCTCAAAGGAATCCCGGCGGAGTCCATGGATTGGAAAATTTCCGCTTTCTACCGCCGATCGCACAATACGATCGACTGGATGAAAACAACATCCGGCGGAAGCTGGAATGCAACAAACATCGGAGACCTTGACATCTACGGTACAGAAGCACAGCTCGGCTGGTATCCGGAAAAAAATATCGAGACACGTCTTACCTATACCTGGATTTATAAGAATAAGACGGCGTTCGACTTCGGAAATTATGCCTCGCGTTACGCGCTCGATTATCCTGAGCACCTCGTGCAGGCGTCGCTGCTTTGGCGGCCGGTTAAAGCGATTGAAATGGGGACGGTACAGTCGCTCCGCTGGCAAACGGCGAATGCCGTGCGTACCGGCGGGCACTTCGGCGCCGACAGCTCGTTTGTTGTGCGCTTCTCGCCGCCGAAGGCTGACTATGCCACGCTCTCCGTCTTGCTAAACAATGCATGGAATGACAACTTTCAGACCTTCCCCGGCCAGCGGCCGCCGGAACGGTTTGCGGGCGCCTCGTTAACCCTGACCTGGTAAATGGTTCCAATCAGGCCTCTTTTACGACTCATTTTACGCATCATAAAAACCAATCAGTTTACTTGGTTTTAATGCGATATTTTCAAACAAACAGCAACCAATGTCTGGCTGAAGGTTTTTTTTCTAATAAAAATCTAACAGATACCCTATTGACATCCCCATCGATAAGAGTAAAAAGGCAGCAAGATTAACTTTTCCAAGGGTTGGAAAAGGGGTCTGCGGATACTGTCGAAAGGCCCGCAGATCAGGAAGGAAGGAAAATGAATAAGAATAACAGATCAAAAAGTACACGACGCAAAAACGCTACGTCGGCTCTGCTGAGAAACAGCATGAACAACAGTAGCTTTAAAAATCCGATGTCGTGGTCTGTTGGCGGCGGCTGGTAAACAGCGCGTCAGTTGACCCGCAACGGGTCGCATCAGGAAATACGGCAAAATCCGTGTTCCACAATTTTCGGGGGCGGTGCAATAAAAGCACCGCCCTCTTTCTTTACCCGGAACGTCCGGCGAAAAATAATCGCCCGTTTCCAAATCCTACCATGCGGAAAATTCCGGATGTAAAAGGCTCTTATGAAAACAAAAATCTACCTGAAACGTGTCGCACGCAACCCGAGGCCGACTGACTTCAACATAAAAAACGCGCCGCCGCTACGTTTTCCAATATCCCCCTTGAAATTTTAAAATCCGTTTATCCGGATTTTAGGATTAATGGTTGCAGAACCTGATCCGGTCTGTTAGGTTTCGCAGCATGAACTTAAGAGAAAAACTGAAATCCTCTCCCTTGCTTCTCGACGGTGCCGCCGGAACCTGGCTGCAAGGTCAGGCCATCACCGCCGAACAGTGGGGAACCGTCGAAGGCTGTAACGAGTGGCTTAATATCTCCGCGCCCGATGTAATCCGCGGGTTGCATCGCGCCTATCTTGAAGCCGGTTCCGATGCGATTGAAACCAACACCTTTGGCGCATCCCCGGTGACACTCGGGGAATACGATCTGGCCGACCGCGCCTACGAAATCAACAAAGCCGCCGCACAACTCGCCCGCGAATGCGCCAATGAATTTTCGACCCCCGAACAACCGCGCTACGTGTTCGGATCAATCGGTCCCGGCACCAAGCTTCCATCGCTGAGTCACATCGCGTTTGATCCGCTCTGTGAGGCCTACACAGTTCAAATTCAGGGACTGCTCGACGGCGGCGTGGACGGCCTGATCATCGAAACCTGTCAGGATCCGCTACAGATCAAAGCCGCGCTGGCGGCCGCCGACGAGATTCTCGGCCCGGACAGCGATATCGTCCGCTATGTCTCAATCACCGTCGAAGCAACAGGAACCCTGCTGGTCGGCACCAGTGTTTCCGCCGCCGCAGCGATTCTCGCACCCTACCCGATCGATGTGCTCGGCCTTAACTGCGCGACCGGACCGGAGGCCATGGAGCATCATCTCGACACGCTCAACGAAGTCTGGCCCAGTCTGCTCGCCTGCATGCCGAATGCCGGCATGCCGGAAGCCCGAACAGACGGCACCGTCTGTTATCCGCTGACTCCGCAACCATTCGCCAAAAAGGTCGCCGAACTGGCCGCCGCGCACGGACTCTCGATTGTCGGCGGATGCTNNGGCGCAAACAATTTTCCAATCCTTGGAAAATCCGTGAGCCGTCCGTCGCGCCACAAGCGGTCTCCAGTCTTTTTTTTCCGGTCGACCTGACGCAGGAGCCCGCACCGCTCTTTATCGGCGAGCGCGCCAACGCGACCGGATCGAAAAAGTTCCGCGACACGCTGCTGGCGAACGATTATGAAAACGCCTTTCATATTCTGACCGAACAGGAAGAAACCGGCGCGCACGTGCTCGATCTGAGTTGCGGCTACGCCGGGCGCGATGAAGCCCAAGATATCGAAGTGCTGGTCCCGCGGATGGCGCGCGAATGCAAGATTCCGATGATGATCGACTCCACCTCCGCCGATGTGATTGAGCAGGCGCTCAAGCTCTACGGTGGACGGGCACTGATCAATTCAATTAATTTTGAAGACGGCGGCAAGCGCGCCGAACAGGTCGTCCCCATGGCGCGATGCTACGGCGCGGCGATGGTCGCACTGACGATCGATGAAAAAGGGATGGCGATGAATGCGGATGAAAAATTCGCCATCGCCAAACGTCTGGTCGATTTCTGTGTCGAACGCGGGCTGAAGGCCGAAGAAATTTTTATCGATCCGCTGACCTTCACAATTTGCAGCGGCGACAAGACACTGCAAGACGCCGCTTTCCAAACCTTGGAAGCGATCCGTCGGATCAAAGCCGAGCTCCCCGGCGTGCGAACCATGCTCGGTCTTTCCAATATTTCATTCGGTCTCAAACCGGCCCTGCGCAAAGTGATCAATTCCGTCTTTCTACGTCAGGCCGTGCAGGCCGGAATGGACGCCTGCATCATCAATGTGGCCGCCATTGTTCCACTCAATGAAATCCCCGAAAACCTGCGAAAAGGTGCGGAAGCGCTGTTAAATAATGACCGCTCGAACGGCGATCCGCTCGAAAACTATATCAACCTGTTTGAAACAGTTAGCGATGTCGTTGAAGTCGCCGTTGAAAGCCGCCCGTCACGAGATGTGCTGAACGATGCCATTGTCCGCGGAAAATCACCGTGGCTCACGCCCGCAATTCCCGATCTGCTCAAAGAGCTGAGCGCCGAAGATATTCTCAACACCATTCTGCTCCCGGCCATGAAAGAGGTCGGACGCCTGTTTAATGACGGCATCATGCAGCTGCCCTTCGTGCTGAAGTCGGCCGAAGTGATGAAACGCGCGGTCGATATGATCAAACCGTTCATGAAAAAAACCGAGGCGGGCGACAAGATCCCTCTGTTCGTTATCGGAACCGTCGCGGGCGACGTGCACGACATCGGAAAAAATCTGGTCGGTATCATTCTCGCGAACAACGGCTTCGACGTCGTCGATATCGGCATCAAATCCCCAATCGAAAAAATGATAGACGCGGTAAAAGAGCACAACGCTGTCGCGCTCGGCATGAGCGGTCTGCTCGTGAAATCCACCGCTATCATGGCCGAAAATATGAAGATTCTCGAACACGCCGGATTCCAAACGCCCGTGCTGCTCGGCGGCGCGGCGCTTTCGGAAGAGTTCGTCGATCAGGCTTGCCGCCCGCACTATTCCGGACAGGTGCTTTACTGCAAAGACGCCTTCGCCGGACTGGCCGCCATGCAAACGCTGAAGGATACCGGTCGACTGCCTGACTATGTCGCGCCGACGCGCGACGGGCTCGAATGTGAACTGAAGCCGGTTGAAGACGAAAAACCGGCCGAGCCGATTTCCCGCGATATTCCGGTTCCGGATGTTGAAGTCGGCACATGGGTCGAGAAAAATATTCCGCTTGATGAGATTTGGAAATACCTCGATCTGGACGGAATGATCAAGGGCGCGTGGGGCTACAAACAGGGCAAACTATCTGACGAGGAGTATAAAAAGCTGCTTGACGACGAGGTCTATCCAAAGCTCGAAGAGATGAAGCAGATCGCGCGCAATGTCTTTGAACCAAAAGTCATTCACGGCTTTTTCAATTGTCATTCAGAAGGAGACACCTTCATCCTCGAGAATCCGGCGGGCGGAGAAATCTCCATGCCTTTCCCCCGTCAGAAAAAAGAAGGTGGACATTGTCTGGCTGACTTTTTCCGTCCGGATCAGGACATCTGCGCGCTGATGGCTGTGACGATCGGCCGCAAGGTGATGGACAAAGAGAAAGAACTGCGCGATACCGATCTGTATCACGACTATTTGCTCTTCCACGGGCTGGCGGTCATGACGGCCGAGGCACTGGCAGAATATCAACACCGAAAAATTCGTCTGCTGTGGGGATCAAACGAAGGCGACCTGACGCTTTCCGAGATTTGGAAAAACAAACTCGACCAGAGCCGCTTCGGCTTCGGCTATGCCGCCTGCCCCGATCTGGAAATGAATAAAGTTGTCTGCGAATTTCTCGACACGGGTCGCATCAACCTGAATGTGACCGAACTTTTCATGGCTGATCCGGAGGTCTCCACCTTCGCGCTGATCACCCACCACCCCCAGTCATACTACTTCGACCTGTAAGAAAATTTTTCCAAGGTTTGGAAAAACGGCTAAAGTCCGAGAAACTGGATCGCAAGGCCGGAGAGGCAGATTGCGCCTCCCGCCAAGGCATGCGTCCAACGCTCAAGTTTTCCAAACCGGGCGAAGCTGATGCCCCACGACGCGACCATCACAATGCAAAGCATTGTGATGATTGTCACCGCGCTGAAAACCGCAGCAACCAGAACCGTGCCAAACAGACTGTGTTGCGACGCCGGATACATCAGCAGCGGAATCAGCGGTTCACACGGACCCAGCACAAAGACCGTAAACAGAATCCACGGCGTGATGTTTTCCTTTTGAGCCGGTTCGTGCGTGTGAAAATGTTCGCCGTCATGGCTGTGCGAATGAACCGGAACCCCAGATCCTTTCAAATGTAAATGCGTGTGAGGACGGTTGCGGATGCCACGCCGAATGCCCCAGCCCATGTAAGCGAAACCGAAACCGATTAACGCCCACGCGGCGAGATTTCCGCGAAATGCCTCGAAGGCTTCGAGTTTCATCACGGCAATTCCGCAGGCGATGCCGATCAAACCGAGCACGACGGAACTGCCGACATGCCCCACTCCGCAGAAAAAAGTGATCCAGGCCGTCTTCGCCGCGCTCCACTTGCGCGCGCGGTTCATGACAATAAACGGAAGATAATGATCCGGCCCCAGAATCGTATGAATGAAACCGATCGTTGCCGCCGTCCAGCAGAGAATGGCCACATCCATGTTCACGGGAACCTCCTTAAGCTTCTTCGTCCGCCTGCTCGGCGCGCTTACGCGGTTTCAGCTGAGGGAACAAAATCACGTCGCGAATCGCANNAGCATCATCAGTCGGTCAATACCAATCCCCATGCCGCCGGTTGGCGGCATGCCGGTTTCAAGCGCATCGAGGAAATCTTCGTCGATTTTGGCCGGATCGCCCGCGGCCTGCTCTTCGAAGCGGCGGCGCTGTTCGAGTGCATCGTTGAGTTCGCTGTAGGCCGGAGCCAGCTCTTTGCCGCCGACGATCAATTCAAACACATCGACCAGCGTCGGATCGTCTTCGCACGGCTTGGCCAGTGGAACGAGGAATGCCGGCAGGCGCGTCACAAACGTCGGCTGAATCAGCGTGCCTTCGATGTTCTTCTCGTAAATTTCGTGCGTCACATCGGCAAAATCCGATCCCGGTTCGATAAAAATTTCCAATTCGGCGGCTTTGGCGAGTGCCTCGTCCAGGGTCTTTTCAAACCAGTCGGCGCCAAGGCGTTCCTGGATCAGATCGCGGTAGGCTATTTCCTTCCAAGGTGTGGAAAGGTTGATCGTATGACCCATCCATTCAACTTCCATGCGGCCGAAAATTTTCTGCGCCAGATGCGTCACCAGACTCTGCACCAGCTCCTGCATTGAGCGCATATCGCCGTACGCTTCATAGATTTCGAGCGCGGTAAATTCCGGATTATGCGTGCGGTCGAGCCCTTCGTTGCGGAAGTTGCGATTCAGTTCGAACACTTTATCCATGCCGCCGACGATCAGGCGTTTGAGGTAAAGCTCCGGCGCGATACGGAAAAACATATCGGTACCAAGGGCGTTGTAACGCGTCTTAAACGGGGAGGCTGCCGCACCGCCGGCAATCTGCTGAATCATCGGCGTTTCGACTTCGTAATAGCCACGCGCCGCGAGGAAAACGCGGATTTCGCCGAGTACCGCCGTGCGCTTTTTAAAGAGATCCATCACCTCTTCATTCGAAATCAGATCGAGTTCGCGCTGGCGGTAGCGGGTTTCGACATCCTGCAACCCGTGGAATTTTTCCGGCAAAGGAATGAGCGATTTGCAGAGGAGCTTCCATTCGGTTACGCGAACCGTCTTCTCCCCGGTCTGCGTGATGAACAGCTCGCCGGTCACGCCGATGATATCGCCCAGGTCGAGCAGTTTAAACGCCGCGAAAATTTCCTCGCCGATCAAATCCTTTNNAAGATGCGCAAACGCCATTTTGCCCATCTTGCGGATCGCGACAATTCGTCCGCAGGCGCTGACGGTTTTGCCCTCTTCGAAGGCGGCGCTCAGTTCGGCCAGCGTTCCGGTGCGCTGAAAAGCGGAACCGCAGGCAGGGTAACCTGCCTCCTCAAGAAGCTTCCTGTTTTCAATGCGCTGCCTGCGGTATTCATTATCCTGCATAAAATCTCCTTACAAAAGCGGGGCATCTTAGCGACTGACGCCCTCCGGCGCAAGGCAGGCTGAGCCTGCGCCCTCGTTTTTTTTCCAATGCTTGGAAAAATCAGAGCTTCAGCCGGTCGAGGCGCAGGCGGTCGCGATCATCAAAAATCCGGTGCGAGGTCATCCAGACGGCGGCCAGTGTACCAAACCCTGTTCCCGCACTGACCATAAACATAATCATAATCTGATACATCACAGCATCCAACGGCAGATTGCCCGCCAGAATCTGGCCGGTCATCATGCCGGGCAGACTCACAATCCCCGCCGCGGCCATCGCATTGATAATTGGAATCAATCCCGTGCGAATGCTTTCCCGGCGAATATCGGCAATCGCCGCGCTCTTCGTTGCCCCTAACGCCAAACGTGTTTCGATCATCGCGCGCTGCGAGCGCATATTCTGCGTNNCAGAGAAACCCCATTCATCGTATTCCCCAGCAGCATGCCGAGCAGCGGAATCGCGTAGCGCGGCGCATACCACGGCGCAGGACTGATAATCACGGCCAGCGCAAACACCGTCACCGAAAAGGCGGAAATAAACATCGACGTTGTCCCGATGCCGAAACCCCATCCGCCAAGCAGTTTGTGCTTCTGCCGGGACGTCACCTCATGGCCGGCCGCCAGAAGCATCACCAACGCCATCAGCGAAATCCAGCCGAAGTGAACGTTGGCAAACAGCACCTTCAGTACAAAGCCGATCAGCGTCAGCTGAATCACCGTGCGCACAGCCGAAATCAAAATCCGTTTTTCAAGTCCGAGATTCAGACGACGACTCAGCAGCGCCAGCGCGAGGATCAGCAGTGCGGCAAAACTCAGATCGAGCGGCGAAAGCTGAATAATCCCATTCATTCTGCCGCCTCCAGACCGCCATTTTTAAATTGCAGGTGACGATCCGCCGCACGGGCAATCTGTTCCGGATCGTGACTCACCCAGAGAACCGCTGCGCCGGTTGACTTCCGGTATTCGGCAATCACCNNGGAAACATCCAAAGCCGCCGTCGGCTCATCGAGCAACAGGACGTGCGGCTCGTTCAGCAAAAGACGGAACAATGCCAGCCGCTGCTTCTCGCCCGTCGAAAGCCGCTCAACCCGCCACCCCATCACATCTGCGCCGAATCCCAGTTTTTCCAAACATTGGAAACTTCCGCCTGATTTTTTCCAAGCATTGGAAAAATGTGCGCCAACCAGATCGACCCCCCAGGAGGATTCGGCCGGAAGCCAGCCGACTTTCCGGCGCCACTGCGGAGCTGTCATATTATTGCGATCTTCGCCGTCCAGCAAAACGGTTCCTTCGGCAGGATCGAGATCGGCGATCGCACGCAGTAAAAGTGTCTTACCACAACCCGACGGCCCGGAAAGCGCCACGCACTCGCCGCGCTCCACCGAAAAATAAAAAGGCCCGCCGACTTTCGTCCGCAGGCCTTCTGTTTTCAACCGGCTCATGATTTAGAGAATCTTCAGTTTCGGCAGGTCCTGAATATCAACGGCACCAACGATATGGCCGGCATCATCAACCACCATCAGGTCGTCGATGTTTTTTTCTTCGTATATTTTCAGAATATCCACGGCCAGCTGGTCGGGTTTGAGCGTGATCGGTTTAGCCGTCATGACCGAGTCAATCATTGCCTCGGTAATGTTCGGCGTGTCGATCAGATGGCGACGCAGGTCGCCGTCGGTAAAGATGCCGAGCAGCTTATCGCTTGCGTCCACCACGGCCACGCAGCCAGCGCGCGCACCGGTCATCGCCAGCACCGCATCTTTTACTTTGGCCCCGCCCTGCACTTTGGCGAGACGGTCACTCGTGCGCATCACGTCGGAAACGCGGAGAAGCAGTGTGCGGCCGATTGCGCCGCCGGGATGAAGCTTGGCGTAGTCTTCTTTTTTGAAGCCGCGCGCTTCGAGCAATACGATGGCAAGC
>DINM01000030.1:16745-28555 GCA_002423675.1 Verrucomicrobia bacterium UBA5540 | reverse complement strand
GATTGACGGAAAGAAAACCTGGCAGGGCACCGGCCTCGAAGATTACTTCAATTCCGGCTGGTATTATCAGAATGTTTTCGCCCGGCCGTTGCAGGGGCTTCCCGAAAAAGCACCGTTTCGTACAGTTCAGTATCGGCTGCATCTGACCGAACCGGTGGTTTTCAACAACAGGTTTGAAATGCAGTTTGAACGTGGGCCGAATCAGGCCAGTCATGCCGCTTACGAAAGTATTGCGTTTTACTATCTTGACCGGCCGCAAGCCGCTGACAGCCGCCTTGAAAACCGGGGTGCCCCGGTCGATGTGCTTCAGCCGTACACGTTGATGACGGATCTTTGGAATTTCGAGCGCTTCGGCGATCTCGCCGGTGAGGCTGAATACATTGAAAACTATATCAAACAGTACCATCCACCGTTTGCCGACGTGCTGACCGCCCGGGCACAGGCCTGTCGCTACGAAAGCGGCACCGGCGGGCTGGATGGATTTCCGGAGGATCTCCGTCGGCTTTACACTGAACCTAATGCGGCGCTTGTTCAATTGTATTGCAATATGCCGTCTGCACTGTATCTCGACGGGAAGCTTCTTCTGCGCGCCAGCGATCCGAAGCAGCCCGTAACGGCCCTGATCACATTGGAAAAAGGGCGTCATGTTCTGGCGGTCTCTTCCGATTGGCAGCAATATCCGAAATGGACCGAAGTTGCGGTACGAACAAAAGACGGATTCCTGATCGGAACTTCCAATGATTGGAAACACGCCGTTAATCCGTCCGGTGATTGGGCCGCGCTGGATTACGACGACTCTGGCTGGTCCGCTTTGCGTGAATATGACGGGCGGGTTAAAGGTCCGCCGGAAGAACCGTATATCTGGGTGAATCCGGATCCGTATATTAATAACCTATCGCTGGCTTTCGGTCTCAGACCATCTGTCTCGTGGGGCAGCAGACAGGGAAAAGTTGTTTATCGCAAAGGTTTTGAAACCAAGTGACGGCAAGACCGGCTGAAAAAACGGCCAAGATGCTTTGGGGAATAAAATGACCATAAAAACCGAGCCGTTTATTGGGCAGATTACGGGTTCAGGAATGTTGGCACGGGCATTTCTTCCTTTTGTCGGGGAAGGACGTTTCGCCTGTATTTATGCCGCAGNNTTGCACAAACGAGAAAGAGTTTGAACGGGAACGGGTTCGTTTAACGCAGGCTCTGATGCGAGCGGATCATGCCGATCCCTTTATTTATTTCGGGACATGCAGCGTTGCTGATCCGGAGGTGAACAAGACTCCCTATGTTCAGCATAAACTGGCAATGGAGTGTTTGGTGAAGACACACCCGCAATTCCTGATTTTTCGACTTCCGCAGGTTGTTGGGCACACGCCGAATCCTCATACCTTATTAAATTTTCTTTATGCGCGCATCGTACGAAGTGAACGGTTTTCAATTTGGAAAAAAGCTTTTCGAAATGTGATCGACGTGCAGGATGTGGTAGCCATTGCCCGACAGTTTATTATCAATCCGTCATTTCGAAATGTCACGGTGAATATTGCAAATCCTGTCAACTATTCTGTGCGCGATATTGTAAAGGCATTGGAGCGGGCCGCCGGCCAGACCGCGGTGTATGATGTGCTGGATTGCGGATTCGCGTACTCGATTGATGTTCATAAATCCGTTCTTGCCGCCAAACAGGCCGGCGTTGTATTTTCTAATAGTTATCTAGACAACGTAATTTGTAAGTATTATGGCCACTCCGAATAATTTAACTTATACACTGTCGATAGTTATTCCGGTTTACAGAAGTGCATTGATCCTTCCAAAGCTGGTGAAGCAGATTCATAGTGAGATGTGCAAAGAAGGGCTGGACAAATGCTTCGAGCTGCTGCTTGTGAATGACTGCAGCACAGACAACAGCTGGGATGTGATTCGTTCCCTTGCTGCCGAGTATTCGTTTATCAAAGGAATATCTCTTCGCCGGAATTTCGGGCAGCACAATGCGACAATGGCCGGATTGAATAAAGCTTCCGGTGAGTTTGTTGTGATTATGGATGATGACCTACAGCATCCACCGCAGGCAATCGGTGGTATGGTTCGTGCGCTCCAATCCGGTTGTGATGTCTGCTACACCCGTTATAAAAAACGCAAACATGCGTGTTGGAAGAAGCTGGGCAGTCAGATCAATGACTGGATCGCGACCCGCCTGTTGAATAAACCCAAGGGACTCTATCTCTCCTCCTTCAAGGCGCTTCGCCGGGATGTCGTTCGGGAGATCATCAAGTATGACGGGCCGTACGTCTATGTAGACGGGCTGATTCTGGATGTCACCCGGTCGATTACAACCATTGATATCGAACATCAGTCGCGGGATGAGGGGCAAAGCAACTATACGATTTTTCGCTCGCTTTCACTGTGCATGGGAATGGCTACCAGCTTCTCGGTGCTTCCGTTGCGCATGGCGGCTTATACCGGAATGCTGTTGGCGACGATGAGTCTGGTGATGCTGATTTATGTGATTGTGATGAAACTTGCGCATCCTGAGCTTCCGGCGGGCTGGGCGTCGTTGGTAGTGACAGTGCTGTTTATAGGCGGAGTGCAGACGCTGTGTATGGGTATCATTGGGGAGTACCTTGGTCGGACCTATCTGAAACTGAACCGCAAGCCGCAGTTTGTTGTTGCAGCTACAACGGAGAATAACGATCCGCAATGAGCCATGAAGACTCTCCACTTGTATCGGTCTGCATCCCGCTTTACAACGGCAGGCCGTATATCCGTGAGGCGATTGAATCTGTGCTGGCTCAGACGCTGACCGACTGGGAACTGATTATCACCGATGACGGATCCACGGATGGGTCTGGCGAGGTCGCTGCAGCCTTTTCTGATCCGCGGATTCGTTATGTGCGCAATCCAGAACGGCTGGGGGCCGAGGGGAACTGGAACCGTTGCGTGAGCGAAGCGCGGGGCGTGTATTGCAAGCTGCTTTGTCACGACGACCGGCTTCATCCGGATTGTCTGACCCGACAGGTGAAGGCTTTTGAACAACCCGGCAATTCTTCGGTTTCGCTGATCACTTCGGCGCGGCGGATTGTCGCCCCGGAGGGCGGGATGGTTCTCACGCGCCGCTGGAAGCGGCGGGATCAACGGATCGAAAGATCGAGCGCTCTCCGGCAGATTGTCCGGTCTGGAACCAATCTGATTGGGGAGCCGAGCGCGGTGTTGTTTCGTACCGCAGACTGGAAGGCATCCGATAAATTCAGCGCCCGCTATCCCTATGTTATTGATCTGGATTTCTGGTTCCAGCTACTTCGCCGCGGAGACTGTTACTATCTGACCGATCCGCTCTGCGATTTCCGGGTTTCGGCGCAGAGCTGGAGCGTTCGGCTGGTGAATCAACAAGGCACGCAATCCATAGCGCTCTTTAATGAGGCCAGTCAATTTGCCACGTCATCCATTACAGCTTTTGACCGTGCTCTCGGAAGTTGTAAAGCGAAGGCCGGTGCATGGTTGCGTCATTTAATTTATCTTGGAGTGTGCCGGACAAATAAATAAGAGCAGCATAACGACGGGGTCTGTATGAAAGGATCGATATGGATATAAGATTTGAGAATATCACGGTTTGTCCGGTGTGCGGTTCTGATCAACTTAACAGCGTGATGCGCGGTAGAGATCACGACACACTCAGTTTAAAGTATACGATCTTACAGTGCCCGGAGTGTCAGGCCTGTATGACAAATCCACAACCTCATCCAGATGACATTTGGAAGTTGTACGACGATAGAAATTCACCGGATTTCGCTCCTTCGCTGAAGGGAGTCGTGCTATTGCGTCAATTTTTTTTCAAACGTCGTATAAATAAAATTTTGAAAAACATTCCCGGCGACGATCTGACGGTTCTAGACTATGGATGCGGTGACGGGCTTCTATCTCGCCTGTTATCGCAGTACCCGCGGTGTAAGCACGTCACAGCCTCTGATTTTCATTCGGAGGCACCTCATTATATCAAACAATCGCGCGAGAATATCCATTACATGCCGCATCAGGATTTTGTGAAAGGAACTAAACGCTATGATTTGGTTTTATGCCGGCAGGTGTTGGAACATGTGCATAACCCGGTTGCCTGTTTGAGTTCATTTCGTGCGAGGATGAATTCGGATTCCNNGTTCCCAATTTTCAAACGGTCTGGAGAACTATCTTTGGGCCCAATTGGTCAATGCTGTATCTGCCGCGCCATCTGTTGCATTACACCCCTGCATCCTTATGCGCTGTGCTGGAGAAATCCGGATTTTCTGTCCGTAAGCTGAAGAAAAGTCACTTTCCTGGAATGCAGTCTTCTATCTACCATTCCATAGGAAAGCATTCTCCGGCACCCGGCCCGCTGGCGGTTCTTCTGTTTCCTCTGCAGGTGTTTCTGGACTGTCTCTTCCGCAGCTCCAGTGAGATTGCGGCTTATGCCCAGATATCAGAGTCTCGAGATACTATCCATAAGAAATGACCCGCGGACTGTTCTCAGATATACAAAGGCAATCATGGCTACAAACACTTTCAAATATTTGAAAAAAATCGGGGTAATAACGACGGCGGTGCTTTTTATGGCAGCGGCGCTTTTGCGCTTTTGGCAGCTAGGGGCTTCGCCGTTCAAGGCGGATACCATGAATTTTTATCAAGCCGCATTGCGTGGTCAGAGCATTTCCGAGCTTTGGAAAAATCCGCCGTGGATGAATCAGATCCCCCTTGGTGAAACACTTAGTNNGAATTCTGGCGGTTTTTTTTATATGGCGCTTTAATGTCCGCCTTTTCGGGCAGGGGGCGGCCTTGACGGTGTTGCTTCTGGCGGCGTTGAATCCGTATCAGCTCTATTTCTCCCGCTCGGCCTATTACTATTCCGGTGCTGTCTGCTGGTCAGCCGCGATGTTCATGACGTTCTGGTTGATCAAGGAATCTCTCGACGATCACCAGTTGCCTTCTGGAAAACAGATTACACTATGGTTTATTACGGCGGCGCTTGCCTGTCATATGCATATGTCGGTCTGGGTGGTCGCCGGGCTGCAGGGACTTCTACTGCTGATCTTCGGTTTACGCGGTCTGCAAACAAACCGGCTGGACCGCAACAGGTTTCTGGTCCGGTATTCTGCGGGTACAGTCTGCCTTGCTCTGATCATGAGCCGATGGGTCTGGCGGGCGATTATGGAAATAATGCGCGTCGTCGGCGGCGAGACAAAGAACATTGGCAGCAGTGCGTCGGTTGAGTTTCTTCGCCTTCTTCCNNTGGATTACCGTGCTTCATTTTTCTGTGCTTTTACTTTATGTCGGACTCGTCGGCGGCGGTGTTGCCAAGATTGCCTATTTTTCAGCGGTCTGGCCGCTCTTCATCATTTTGCTGGGCGGAGGCGTTTGTCTGGGAGTTCGGCAGCTGACGGTTCGGCCTCTGGTACAGATGATTCTCTATACATTGACTATCAGCGGATACATTGCACTTACTGCGCTGCCGGATCGCGCGATTGTTTACCTTGAAGGCAAGCCAACTCCGTTTTATATGATCAATAACTGGGTTCTAAAAAATCTCCCGGTCGGAACACCGGTTCTGACCGACCGCTGGCTGGAGCCGTGGAATGAACTTGCTGTGCATAATCCCGGCGGAATCAACTACACATTTACAGTTCCTGACGAGCCAATTGAAAATTATAAACGGTTTAACTGGAGGAAAACAGTTGAGCAGTTCTATGAAAAATATCCATTAGCGGCTTTTCTGGAAGTGAGTCGCGGACGATTTGAAAACGAACTGGGAGTTTGGAATTTTCCAACCCGATACTTTGCTAATACCGTTTCGCTCACAAACCAACCCGCCATGACATTGCGGAGGTGGGAAATATTTCCGGAAATGGATTATGCGGCGGCCAACACCAACCGGGTCGTTACGCGGATTTTCTACAATACACCGGACGATCTTGTCGCCGCTGCCCGCAAAGAAGGGCGTGACGTGCTTCGTCTTTACGGCGCAGGTTGGGGCTATGCCAAACCCGGCTGGCAACAGGGACATTTTGAAGACTATCGCATTTTTAACCAATCGGCGTCGATCGACCTTTACGACCTGAAAGACATCCCGCTCAGCGGCACGCTCGAAGTATCCGCCGCCACTCCCAAGCTGGCGAAAACAGTTTCGGTAAACGGAACGAACACCGTTTTTAGTGCCGGACACATTCGGACCTGGGCCCTTCCGCTCACCTTAAAGCCGGGGAAAAACATCATTCCGTTCACCAGTCCATCTGCCGATCCACTCTTCGTCCTCGACATCCGCTGGAAGCCTTAGCAATCCGTTTTTCGCCGGGCCTGTGCCACGAGAACGATCAGTCCGATTCCGAGAATTACAGGACTGAGTTCAATCAACGCATCGCCCCATACGGAAGCAAAACTTTTTTCGCGCGGTTGTTTGAATAAAAGCGTTCGGAACGGATCATTATCACCGGCTTTAACAATCGGAGTTTTTCCGGGGATGCGGAATGTGGCCTGTTGCAGTCGCCGGGCGGTGAGCATATGTTGATGGCATTACGTTTACTCCCGGTGAGAGAATCTTTCAGGTGGAAATAAAATGATTCTTTATCATATTTTCCGGCAAAATTATTTCCAGCCGACGCGCCTTTTAATTCGAACTCCAGATAAGGGAAGTGTAGCGGCTGGAGCGGTTCGCTTTCAAACAGACTTCGAGTATCCGGCCGGGTTCCCAGAGCTTCTTTCCACGCCCGGTTCATAAATGTCGAATCGTGGCTTGCACGGCCTGAATCCGGATGCACGGCGGGGGGTAAGGCCGACGGAAGGCCGAATAGAGGCCGGCAGGAAGGCTCGGAGTTGTTCATTGCGCAAACAGGTCGCCAGAAACATTGGATCGGGATAGGCCAGTTCTTCCTGACTCAGCGTGAGAAGCCGCCCAAGATCATCATCTTGGAGAAACTGAGCCATATTCTTCTTTATGCGAAGAGCTCACTGGTAAACCGATGAACGTTGAATACAGTGAAACCAACCGCATCGGCGATCACATCTGGTACATCAGCGATCTCACCAAATTCAAATCGCATTATCCGGCGTGGAAACAGGAATACAACGTTCCGCGCATCCTGCGCGAAATCTACGAATTCACCGTGTAAAAAGTTTTTGCCACCCCCTGAGGTCGTTGCCCGACCATAACAGGGGCTCTTTCACTACGTACGGGCGAAAATATTGAATCCGGATTTTAGATTTTTCCAATGTTTGGAAGTCTGATCTCTAAATCCCGTTCGCTTCGCTAGCCGCAGGTCTCGAAATTATACGAATCTAGAGTGGCAGACCAGCCTCGTCCAATGGCGTGTCGTCTGCGGTTGATGGGTAATCACTTCCAGTAGGCGAGGAACTCGAAGTTTCCTTTCGGGCCTTTGAGCGGCGAGATTTCGATGCCGAGCCATTCAAGCCCCAGCTCTTCGGTTCCGAATTTCCGAACCTTGGAAATCACTGCTTCGTGAATTGTCGGGTCGGTGATGACTCCGCGCCCTTTATCCACATCTTCCTTGCCAGCTTCAAATTGAGGCTTAATTAGAGAAACGATTTCTCCGCCAGGATTCAGCAGGCCTTTTACAGCGGGCAGAATATTCGTGAGAGATATAAATGAGGTGTCGATCGAGGCGAAATCGGCCAATTCCGGAAGATCCTTTGGTGTCAGATAGCGGGCGTTAACGCCTTCCATCACGACGACGCGGGTATCGTCGCGCAGCTTCCAGTGCAGTTGTCCTTTGCCGACGTCGACAGCATAAACTTTCGTCGCACCGTGTTGGAGCATGCAGTCGGTAAATCCGCCGGTGGAGGACCCGATATCGAGACAGACTTTTCCTTCCAGCTTAATCGGAAAGGCTTGCATCGCGCCTTCCAGTTTTTCGCCGCCTCGGCTGACGAACCGTTCGGCCTCTTTCAGAACGATCTTATGATCCGGCGCAAGGTTATGGCCGGGTTTCGGGGAAGGGTGACCGTCGACCAGAATCTGTCCGGCTAGAATCAGCCGCTTGGCCTTTTCCCGGCTCTCGGCGAGTNNCAGCTGGTCTAAACGAATCTTTTTCACGAAGGTCTCCGGTTTCAGCAAGCGTGGTTACACGCGGAATTTTATTAAAAGCTTGTGGCTCATATCATCTAAAGATAGCCTCTAATTTGATTTTTTCATACATAAACGGGATGGAATATGAAGAAGATTTCCTGGATTCTAGTTCTTTTATCCGCAACCCATGTATTCGCTGATCTGCCGATTTTACGGACGCAATTTCGCAAAGATAAAACGGAGGCGGTTCGGCTGTACGCTCAGCAGAATAATACTGAGGCACAAGTCGAACTGGCTCTTCGGTATTATGCCGGATTCCAGGTGCCGCAGGATTTTCCCGAGGCATTTAAATGGATGAGCATTGCGGCGAATGCTGGACGCTCAGACGCGCAAGATCTTTTGAGTCGTATGTATGCCGACGGAATCGGAACTACGGTTGACCCATCAAAATCGGAAAT
This sequence comes from Verrucomicrobia bacterium UBA5540, assembly GCA_002423675.1. GTDB lineage: Bacteria > Verrucomicrobiota > Kiritimatiellia > Kiritimatiellales > Tichowtungiaceae > Tichowtungia. The sequence goes on along the minus strand of DINM01000030.1, from coordinate 20,065 downwards.
GTGGTTTGCCAAGGCGCTTGCCAATGATCCCGATAATGCAGAATTCAAAGAGCGTTATGCAAATTACCTGACTGACAAAAAAGGAAACCTCTCAGAACGCAATGCATTTCTGAAGATCTGTTCAGAAGCGGGGTATGCTCCGGCTTTTGCTGACTTCTGGCGGCCGGAGGCAATTCGCCTTTATTCAACACATGACGATAAAGGAGCCCTGAAGATTTTTCGGCAGCTGGCTGAGAAAAATGATCCGGAAGCGATGTACTACCTTGCCAGCATGTACATGAACGGGCGGGGCGGTCTTCCCGAGGATTATGTTGAGGCGTTCGATTTGTATCATAAATCCGCTCTTAGCGGTTTCGCGCCGGCGCAATATGCACTGGCTTCGATGTATCAGCGCGGACAGGGAACCGTTCAAAGTGTTGCGAATGCGGCCGTCTGGTATGAAAAATCTGCCCGAAACGGAAATATTGCCGCTCAGTTTAAATTGGCAGAAGCTAAATTTTCTAAAGCGGTTTTCTTAAAAGGGCAAGCTGATGTGGAAGACCTGAGCAAGGAGCAGAAGGCCGACAAACTCCGTATGTATAATCAGGAGATGGCTCGTGCCGGTGAATGGTATCGTAAAGCCGCCGACGGGAATGATCCTCGGGCGCAATACGTGCTGGGACGGTTGTATGCGTCCGGAGAAGGCGTTACGTTGGATGATGAGAAGTCGGTTCAGTATTATCGGCTGGCTGCGGCTCAGGGGAATGTAGAGGCGTTATTTTATCTTGGACTGATGGCTCACGCGGGGTTGGGTGTTGAGAAGGATGTGAACCAGGCTTTTGCATTTTATAAAAAGGGGGCTGATCAGGGATCCAGAGCCGCCATGTTTTATTTGGGAAATTGTTATCGTTTCGGAACCGACGTCGAGCGGAATGCCCGAAAAGGAGAAAGCTATTATTTCGAAAAAGTATTAAACGGTGTCAGCATCGAATCGAACTCGGACCTCGAANNAAATGATCCATCTGAATTGCTGAAGAATATCTGGGTGCTCAGGGCGGCCCGGGAATACGGTGTGATTTTGTGGCACAAAGCGGCGTCTGAACAGGGCCGTGCCGCCGCACGTCGATGGGTAAGTTTGGCCGCTCGGGCGGGAGATGTGTCTGCAAAGAAGATTCTCTTGCAAATGACGTCCGCAGATCATCGAAAGGCCGCAGAGGTTCCGTCGGTAATTTCTGAGACCCCGATCAATCCCCGCGCAGATGCAATGGCGTTGAAGCGGGAAATCCAATTTTTTTATCCGTATATACAAATGAATCTGAAAGATCTTTATGCAAAAACCCGTGCCGGACGAATTATCGGATCCGTATTTATTCGCGAGGGCCAGGGTCAGAATGCATCCGGGGATGATTTATGGGAACTTTTTATTAAATACAAGCGTCCGGGAGCCCATTCTGCGGTCGGATTCCGTGGCGTTTTGTTGATGGGAGTTGAATTTGAAAATACGGATACTAAAGAAAAATATTGGACGTTTAACGAATCTACGGACAGTGCGGTCTCTTCGCTTGAGGATAGCGATACGGATGTGTCTCTGTTTGTAAACCTGAGCTCTTATCCGCATCTCCGGGTGAGCAACTGGGCTGTCGTGTATGGACACCGGTTTGATGACAATCTGACGCTTGCAGTCTTTGATGAGCGGCAGAAATTGAAGACAGAGGGAACGCTTGAACAGATGGTCTTCAAAAATCAGTACACTTTAAGGTTGAAATCCACTGTTGTGGCTACCGAGGACATCTCTGGCATATTGTCGAGTGCTGCTCCAACGACCCCGAGTAAGTCAAAATCAGATTCGAAGGACTCATCAACCCTCAACAGCCTTTTGAGTCCGTTCGGATTGGGCCAGTAATCGGCTCGAAAGCACCATGTCCGGCCTGTACATCCACATTCCGTTTTGCGAGAACCGGTGCTCCTACTGCGCTTTTTACTCCACCATTGCCCGGGACCGGAAAAAGCAGGAGCAGTTCTTCCAAACCTTGGAAAAAGAGCTGAACGGTTTACCGGAAGATTTTTCACCGGAGACGATTTTTGTCGGCGGCGGTACGCCGACCGCGCCGGATTTCCAATGTTTGGAAAAATTCTTTCCAATGTTTGGAAAATTTTCTCCGCAGGAATTCTCGTGCGAAGCCAATCCGGGAACGGTCGACGAAAAAAAGCTGGCGCTTCTGCGGCGCAGCGGAGTCAATCGGCTTTCGCTCGGCGTGCAGTCGTTTCATTCCCAATGTTTGGAAACACTGGGGCGCATTCATTCGGCTGAAGAGGCGGAGGAGGCCGTCCGGCTCGCTCGCGCGGCCGGTTTTGAAAACCTCAGCATCGACCTGATTTTCGGTGTGCCGGGGCAGACCTTGCAGATGGTCGAATCCGACCTTGATCGCGCGCTGGCGCTTGGCTCGGAGCATATCGCGATTTATAACCTGATGTATGAAGAGGGCACGCCGCTGACGCGGCGAAACCCGTTGCGGCTGGACGAAGACCTGGAGAGGGAGATGTTCGACCGGATTCGCGAGCGGCTCAAGGCGGCGGGCTTTGTACACTACGAACTCTCGAACTTCGCAAAGCCGGGGTTCGAGTGTCTACATAATCAGCTCTACTGGAACGGCGGCGAATACCTCGGTTGCGGCCCGGCGGCTCATTCGCACTGGAGGGGAGCTCGCTGGGCAAATGTTTCCGACCTGAACGATTATTGCGCGAACGGTCCACGCCGCGAGTTTGAAGAGGTGCTCAATCCGGATGCGAAGGAGCGCGAAACGCTGGTGATGGGACTGAGGCAGCCGGCGGGTGTGGAAGTTTCCTCCAAGGTTTGGAAAAATCTCAGCGAAAGTTTCCAGGGTCTGGAAAAAGCGGGGCTGCTGGTGATCGACGGGCGGCGCGTCCGGCTTTCCGAGGAGGCGCTTTTTGTGAGCGACGCGGTCCTCGCGGAATTGGTCTGATCCCTATACCCGCTAGTTAAAATGCTGAAAACGGTATAAAAGCAGGGAATCCGGTTGATTGATGTTTTCGGGTAAAAAGTTGTTTTCAGCATTTTAATCCGAATCCGGATTGCCGATTTTACCGCAACTNNGTCCGTAGATTACGCCACTCTTTGAGGTAAATTTTTAGATTGTGAGGAAAGACCATGGCTAAATGTGCAGTAACAGGTAAAGGGACGGTTTCCGGCCGTCGTATCGTCCGTAAAGGTTTGCGGAAAAGCAAAGGCGGTATCGGTCTGCACGTGACCAGCGCCACAAAACGCGTTTTTAAAGCGAATCTTCAACGTGTGCGCATTAAAGACGAAAACGGAACCGTGA
>DINM01000030.1:16364-16681 GCA_002423675.1 Verrucomicrobia bacterium UBA5540 | reverse complement strand
CGGTTCTGAACGCGGATCGGATTGGCATCGCGCGGCAGTTTGCGGAGCTTGTCGAAAGCGGCCATACGGTCTTCGTAGGACGTTTTCGGGTTGTGAATGATGGTTTTCAATTCAATGCGCTTGGCATAGTACTTATTCGCCATTTTCATGCGCTTGTTATTTTTAACGATACTGCTCGTTTTTGCCATAAATCTATTTTCCTCAATGGTTTGATGAAGCGGGGATAAAACAGGAAAAGCTTTCGGCGTGCAACCCTTTTTTCTTCTAAAATACGGCCAATTCGAGGGAGCTGTTCGGCTGGTTTTTAGTTTTGTTTT
>DINM01000030.1:15676-16255 GCA_002423675.1 Verrucomicrobia bacterium UBA5540 | reverse complement strand
GCGGAGATGCGCGAAAAACTATCCGTCAAGGGGCACAAATTTCTTTCTGAAACCGATACGGAAGTGGTTCCCCATCTGATTGCACAGGCTCTGAAAGACGGTGCAAAGTCGCCACTTGAAGCAATCCAGGTAGCGCTTAAGCAGCTGCGCGGAGCTTATGCGTTGGGTATTCTTTTTCGCGACGAGCCCGATGCCATCTATTGCGCTCGTAAAGGCAGTCCGCTGATTATTGGCCTTGGCGACAAAGAAAATTTTATCGCTAGCGACGTGCCNNCCAAGGCGATCCGTGACGGTCTCGTGACCAAAGCCTAAGAGAGCTTAAACTCGATTCGAAAGCCGGTCTTCTACTAAAGGGCCGGTTTTTTTGTGTATTCAGTTCAGAGTGAGAAACTGTGAACCGAGAGCTGGGAATCCTGAACGAATACAAAAAAACACCCTCTGTTTCCAGAGAGCGTTTGTCTGAGCAATTGAAGTTTTCTCTACCAACTGGCTTTGGTCATGCCGGGGATGAGCCCGTTCGAAGCCATTTCGCGCAGGGTAATGCGGGAGAGACCGAACTTTTTATAGACGGCGCGCGGA
>DINM01000030.1:12026-15576 GCA_002423675.1 Verrucomicrobia bacterium UBA5540 | reverse complement strand
TCTGTTTCAAAAAGGAACGAAGCGTTATGTGCGGAGTAGTTGGCTATATTGGCAGAAAAGAAGCGGCCCCGATCTTGATCGACGGGTTGCAGCGGCTGGAATACCGGGGATATGATTCAGCCGGTATTGCGGTGCTGAATGCTGGAAAAATTGAGTCGAGCAAAGAGGTCGGGCGTCTGGTGAATCTGGAGAAGATTCTCGCCTCGGCCCCGATTGAGGGAACCCGCGGGATCGGCCATACCCGCTGGGCGACGCATGGCGCACCTTCGAAAACTAACTCTCACCCGCATTTCAGCGCGGACGGCACGGTAGCGGTGGTGCATAACGGAATTATCGAAAACTATGCGGAGCTGCGCGAANNNAAAAAGGCCATCTATCTGAACGATGGTGAGATGGCTGCCCTGCATCCCGACCGTGTGGACGTTTTCACGCTCGATGGCGACGCCGTGACACCGGACATCAAAGAAGTTCATTTTCGTGCCGAAGCCGCCGAATGCGCCGGATTTGAAACCTTCATGCTGAAAGAAATTCACGAACAACCGCGTATTTTGCGTGCGATGCTGAAAAAACACATTTCGTCTGATGGGAAAATCGATCTCGACTCGGGCCTGAGCCCGGATTATTTCAGAAAACTCAATCGCATCATGATTGTTTCCNNACTGGAAAATCTAACCGGCATTGCGGTTGAAACCGACCTCGCCAGCGAATTCCGCTATCGCGATCCGAAAATCGACCCCGGAACGCTGATTATTCCGGTTTCACAGTCTGGCGAAACGGCCGATACGTTGGCTTCGATTCGCATGGCGAAAGAGTGGGGCTGTAGAATTTGCGCGATCTGCAACGTTGAAGGTAGTTCGGTCGTGCGCGAGAGCGATGCGGTTTTCTATACCGACTGCGGACCCGAAATCGGAGTCGCCTCGACCAAAGCCTATACGGCGCAGTTGATGGCTTTCGCCTTGTTTTCGCTTTACGTAGCGGGTGTTCGCGGCAATCTGACGCCGGATCAGATTAAAGGCTATCTTGCTGATTTGCAGGAGGTTCCGGATGCTGTTCATTATGTGATACAAAAAAAAGAGGCCATTCGGGCGATTGGCGAAAAGCACCACGATGGACCGAGCTCGCTTTATTTGGGACGCAAGTTTAACTATCCGACCGCCTTGGAAGGCGCTCTCAAAAATAAGGAAATCTCCTATCAGCATGCNNAATGAAACACGGCCCGATTGCGTTGATCAACGAGGCGCTTCCGGTCATCTGTATCTGCACGAAAACCGCCGATGAGGTCTACGAAAAGATGCTTTCCAACATCAAAGAGGTCGAAGCCCGCAGTGGACGGATCATCGCGATGGCGACCGAAGGAGACACTGAAATCACCAAACTGGCCGGGGACATCATCTATGTTCCGGCGGTGCGCGACGAATTTACGCCGATTGTTAATGTCGTCGGATTGCAGCTTCTTGCCTATTACGCAGCCCGCGCCCGCGGCACGGATATTGACAAACCGCGTAATCTGGCCAAAAGCGTTACCGTGGAATAGACCGCTCCGGGCGGGCTTTTTGCTTGAAAAAGCACCTCTGGGGTAAATACACTCCCCAACCTTTTAATTAAAAAGAGAGCTGGTGTATGAAAATGGAAAAAACCGGAACGGCTGAAATTCACATCGATCAGCGGAAGCTGGCCTGTCCTGTTTATCAGGGTAGCGAAGGAGAGCGGGCGTTGGACATCAGCCGTCTGCGCAAGGAAACCGGCCTGATTACTTATGACTCAGGCTTTATGAATACCGGCTCTTGCGCCAGTGACATCACCTTTATTGACGGTGAAAAAGGGGGTTTGCGTTATCGTGGCTATGATGTCGCCGACTTGGCCAACAAATGTGAGTTCATCGAAGTCGCTTATCTTCTCGTTCACGGCTCTTTGCCGAACGTGGAGCAGAAGGCTCGCTACAGCGCGCTGTTGAATCAGCACTCGCTGATTCATGAGGATATGAAGGATTTTTTCAGCCACTATCCGGAACATTCTCATCCAATGGCCATTCTCTCTGCAATGGCGGTTTCGCTCTCTTCGTTCTACCCGGAACTTGGACAGGATAATAAAGAAGATCTGGATATGACCGTTACACGGCTAATCTCCAAATTGCGCACCATTGCCGCTTTTTCCTATAAGAAATCCATCGGCGAGCCGACAATTTATCCGCGCCATGACCTTAAGTATTGCGAAAACTTCCTGAACATGATGTTCAGCTCGCCAGTGCGTCAAGAAGCCTTCAATCCCGTGATGGCCGATGCGCTTAACAAGTTGCTGATCATTCACGCCGACCATGAGCAAAACTGCTCCACGTCGGTCGTACGCAGCGTCGGCAGTTCCGGGATTAATCTGTATGCTTCCATCGCGGCGGGTATTTGTGCGCTGTGGGGTCCGCGTCACGGTGGTGCCAATCAGCACGTGATCGAAATGCTTGAAGACATTTACCGCGAAGGCGGCGATGTCAGCAAAGTCATCGAACGCGCCAAAAACCCGCGCAGCCCGTTTCGGCTGATGGGTTTNNGATCCGCTTCTTGACATCGCGCAGGAGCTTGAGGAACGCGCGCTGAACGATTCCTACTTCCAGGAACGCAATCTCTACCCGAATGTAGACTTCTATACCGGACTCACTTATCGCGAGATGGGCATTCCGACCAATATGTTTACCGTCATGTTCGCTATCGGCCGTCTGCCGGGATGGATTGCACAATGGCTTGAAATGAAAAACAGCGATGCCCCCATTGCCCGTCCGCGCCAAATTTATACCGGCCCGAACCTTCGCAAAGTCGTGCCCGTTTCAAAACGCCAATAATGGAACTTTGTCATCGTGATACCGACTCCCCATCAACCGGAAGATCTCCGCGAAAACGAACAGGAACTGGAATTTCTTCAGGCCGTCGCTCAGCGACTGCCTGAAGACACCAACGTTATGCGCGCGCTCGGCGACCTCTACACCCGTACCGGCGCCTATGCCGATGGTCTGCGTGTGGACGAAAACCTCAGCCGTCTCTGCGCTGAAGACCCCGTTGTCTGGTACAACCTTGCGTGCAGCCTGGCGCTTGCCAACCGGGCTGACGACGCATTCGACGCGCTCAGCCGTGCGGTCGAACAGGGATACAACGATTACGAATCCATGAAAAAAGACCCGGATCTGGTCTCACTGCACGGCGATACCCGCTTTGAATCCATTCTTGAGTGGATCTACACCGCCTTTGAGCAGACGCCGGATATTGACAGCCCGTAACGTNNTTTCCGTTCAGCCAGTGAAAACGGTTGCCGCCGCTTTTTAATCATTGTAGTTTCATCCCGTCTTATTTACGGAGGTCACCTATGAGTAAAACACTGATCTGGGCTCTGCTGTTAATTGCATTGTGCGTTCTCTTCTTCATCTTCACCGGTGGAAACACCACCGTTGAGCTCTTCTCGTTTGCAATAAAACTGAAGACATCCATCGCGCTGCTGATTTTTACCGGCATCGGAATCACCATCGGAGCACTTCTTAAGTGAGCGATGGCAACACCATCTCCCGGGA
>DINM01000030.1:0-11904 GCA_002423675.1 Verrucomicrobia bacterium UBA5540 | reverse complement strand
GTGCGGTATTCCTCGACGGCGCCAACATGGCCGGCGGCGCACACGTCCGCGCCGGAACGATTCTCGAAGAAGAAGCCGGCGGCGCGCATACTGTTGGCCTCAAACAGACCGTCCTGCTTCCGTTCGTCACACTCGGTAGCCTTATCAACTTCTGCGATATCCTCATGGCAGGTGGAACCAGCCGAAAAAACCACAGCGAAGTCGGCTCGTCCTACGTCCACTTCAACTTCACCCCCAATCAGGACAAAGCCACCGCCTCGCTCGTCGGCGACGTGCCGCGTGGCGTTTTGTTGAATCAAAATCCCGTCTTCCTCGGCGGGCAGGGCGGACTCGTCNNCTCATCGCCGCCGGAGGAATCTGTCGCAACGATCTTCTTGAAGAAAATCAATTGCACGTTCCCTGCGCACCGACAGTGAAAACGGTACCGTTTGAACCGGCTGTTTACGGAAACATCGAACGAATCGTTAAAAACAATCTCATCTACATTGGCAACATTCGCGCACTCAAAGCGTGGTACCAAAACGTTCGCGGCCTCTTCATCCGCGACGAGTTCGATCAGGCCGTTTATAACGGCGCGCTCGCCAACCTCGACCTGATTCTGAAAGAACGTTTCCAAAGGTTGGAACAGTTGAGCGAAAAAGTTCCAAGTATTGGAAAAAAGATGTCGGAAGTTTCCAAATGTTGGAAACTTCCGATTGATACCGTCGCCAGTGCGAGCCTCATGACTGAAATCGAAAAGGCGGACAAGAACAATTACATCGCCGCGATACAGAATCTGAGCACCGGCGCGTGCGCCGGGGCAACTGCCTGGCTTCAGTCCATCGTCGATGAATTCATAGAAAGCTATAAAAAACATTAAATGATAAGACCGATGAGAATGGTTTGGAAGGGCCCTTTTGTTGTCATGAGCGGGCAAATTGTTGCTGTCAGAAGGTTTATATACATCATCCTGTTTATTTTTTTTGGGCATCCTTGTGGCCAAGCAGCAAGCCCAAGAAAATGGGAATTAACGTGGTCCGATGAGTTTAACTATAAAGGATCTCCGGACACCAATTTGTGGAATTATGAAATCGGATTTATTAGGAACGGAGAACCGCAATATTATACTGCGAGAACGAATAATACCCGCGTTGAAAATGGTTGTCTGACCATTGAAATGCACAGAGAGGACTACCTTTCAGCCCATTACACATCCGCATCTCTAACTACAAAAGATAAAGTCAGATTTCATTACGGAAAGTATGAAATACGGGCAAAACTTCCTGCCGGACGCGGCGTGTGGCCGGCCATTTGGATGGTGGGTGCTCAATTTCAGTATACTTCCACCGCTCTGCCATTGACTGCCATGTGGCCCTATTGCGGTGAAATTGATATTATGGAAAATTACGGAGAGTGGAACGTTGATACCATATTCTCAACCGTACATTATAGTGACACGGTCTTCGGTAATCCTGAGAATCGATACGCATACAAGAAGGGGGGGAATTATTCTGTTATTAACCCGGACAAATCTTTCCATGTCTATGGAATGGAATGGACGAAAGACAAAATGAAATTCATGGTCGATGATCGTACTTTTTATACTTTTAAGATTGATGATGTCGAGCCTATCGAAGGACAGAATCCGTTCAACCAACCATTCATGATGATATTGAATTTCGCTGCTTCCGGTACGATAACTAACAATACAAGTCTTCCACAAAAATTTCTAATTGATTATGTAAGAGTATATAAAGATCGCCGCTATGAGGAGGAGGAAGGAGGTTACTTCACTTCAGTAAACGCGACCGGTGAATAGCCGTTTGAGAAGTTTGACCCCTATGCTTGTCCCCGTGTGATCGCTCGGCAGGGCAAAACATTTTGCGTTGGATCGGGTTCCGTGGTCTAATGCAACCTTCTTCTTTGGAATACTAAGTCTCAGTTTTTGGAGAATATAATGGGAAAGCTATTTGGAACAGACGGCGTACGCGGTATGGCCAATATGGGCAACATGACCGCTGAGCAGGCACTGGAGATTGGCCGCGCGGTTGCGTATGTCTGCAAGGAATATCACCGGGAAAAGGGAACCCGTCCGCGCATCGTGATCGGTAAAGACACGCGGCTTAGCGGCTACATGCTTGAAAACGNNGGCGTCTGCTCCATGGGAGTGGACGTTCTACTACTCGGCCCGCTGCCGACTCCCGGTGTCGCGTTCATCACACAGGATATGCGTGCTGACGCGGGTATCGTCATCTCTGCTTCGCACAATCCTTATCACGATAACGGCATCAAAATCTTCTCGCGTACCGGCTATAAACTGCCCGACGCCGAAGAAGAGGAGATGGAAAAGCTGATTTCTGGTCGCACACTGCGCGATGTCCGTTCGACGGAATCCGATATCGGTAAAGCCAAACGGATCGACGATGCCGTCGGACGCTACATTGTCTTCTGCAAAAACACCTTTCCGGATGGCATGACTCTCGATGGAATGAAGATCGCCCTCGATTGCGCCAACGGGGCCGCCTACAAAGTCGCGCCCATCATCTTTTCCGAGCTGGGCGCGGAAGTGAGTGCCGTTCATGTGTCGCCCAACGGTATGAACATCAACGACAACTGCGGTTCGCAGCACACGAACGATCTGAAAGCCAAAGTTCTCGCAACCGGCTCAGAGGTCGGGCTGGCGTTCGACGGCGATGCCGACCGGTTAATTGTGATTGATGAAACCGGAGCGGAACTTTCCGGAGACCAAATTATCGCCATCTGCGCGCGGCAGTATAAGGAGCGCGGACTGCTCAAAAACAACGAAGTGGTTGCCACAGTTATGAGCAACTTCGGGTTTCTTGCTGCGATGAAGGAGCTGGGGATTGACGTCGCTGTTACGCCGGTGGGCGACCGCTATGTGCTCGNNAATCGCCGCGCTCCAGCTGCTCAGCATTATGCGCGAAACCGGTCAGCCGCTGTCGGATCTGGCCCAGGTCATGAAAGTTTTTCCGCAAAAGCTCATTAACTTTGATGTGGCGAAAAAACCGCCGCTCGAAGAGATCGCCGAAGTGCAGAAAGCGATTAAAAACGCCGAAACCGAACTGGGCGACAAAGGTCGCGTGCTCATCCGCTATTCCGGCACGCAGCCCATGTGCCGCGTCATGGTCGAAGGCCCGACCGACGAAATGACCAATCGCCTCGCCGAAGAACTGACGGCGACGGTTAAAAAATGCATCGGGTAGTTTGAACGTCCTGGATTAGTGCTTGGGCGTGGAACTCTTCGATGCGCAACGATTCGTACGGATTTTCAAGTTTTGGAGGAATCGGCGAAGCATCCTTCATCGAGCTTTAAATTCCTGCGCCGCCGCGCAGGTGCAGTCCGCACTCTTTATGTTCCGGATGTTCCCACCACCAGCGGCCGGCGCGTTCGTCTTCGCCTTCGCGGCAGGGGCGCGTGCAACATTCGCATCCGATAGAAAGATAGCCTTCATCGTAGAGCCGGTTATGTGGAACCTTATTCTCTTCCGAATAGAACCAGAGATCAGCCTGGTTCCAGTGAACCAGCGGGTTGACTTTTATTTTTCCGGGGTGCACCGGGTCGGGTTCAACAATGTTTAGCTCTTTGCGGGTCTCGCTCTGATCCATCCGGCGTCCGGTGATCCATGCAGCATAATTTTCGAGCACGCGAGTGAGCGGTTCGACTTTACGGATACCACAACATTCCTTGCGGTTTTCGATACTTTCTTTAAAGGAGTAGAGCCCTTTTTCTTTTTCCAGCTTCTGCACGGCTTCGTGCTTCGGGAAAACCCATTCCACTTGNNCGTATTTCAGTCGGACGCGTTCAGAACATTCATAAGTTTCTTCCGGAAGCCGTCCGGTATCTAACGAGAAGACGCGGATCTCTTTGCCAAGTTTGTGCACCATATCGAGCAGAACCAGTCCGCCCAGCTGAAAACTGGTCGCCATGGTAATCCGGCCTCCAAAATGGTCGATGGAACGCTTCAGGATTTCCTGCGCGTCTTTCGGATCGATGTCCGCCAAAAGTTTTTTCATATTTTCCATAATGAGGTTCCGTTTTAAACCGGCTGGGTTTCCAGCGAAACTTTTTGAATACTGATGGCATCGACAGGGCAGGCATCGACGCAGGCCCCGCAGCGGATACAATCTTCCTGATTAATCCAGATCAAATTTACGTCATCGGATTTCTGCGCGATCTCCCATCCGGCGACGGTGCCGTCCGGATTATGCTTCAGTTTTTTGATTTTCAGAATGCAGTCGGGGCGCGGTTTAGCTTTGATGCACCAGTCGCAGTAGATGCACTTGTCGGAGTCGATCTCAAACTTGTAGTGGCACTGATAACAGCGTTGCGCCTCATCTGGAGCTGTCGCGGTTGAGAAGCCGGTTTCGACCTCGTTGGTCAGGTCGCGGTGCGTCAGGTCGATAGACGGCATCGGCTGCAGATTCACGTAATCCATTTCGCGGATGCGCCCGGTTTCCGTAACATCCTCAATAATAGCAAAATCCTTCAGGCGCTCTTTACCGGTTAAAAACTGATCCGCTGTCCGGACGCATTCTTTGGCGTGGCCGATGGCCTGAATCAGCGAGCTCGCACCGGTCGCGAAGTCACCCGCCGCGAAAATCTTTTCGCGGGCCGTTGCGTACGCCGTCCCGCTTTTCAGCCAGCCGTCTTCTTCAACCATTTCTTTTTTTAACACGCCGTCGATCCAGCTCGTGTCCGGAAATTGTCCGGTCGCCAGCAGAACGGTATCAGCGGGAATATCAAACTCGCTTCCCGGAATCTCTACAGGCCGGCGGCGNNCTTTGCCCTTGGGCATGCGCAGAATGGAACCGGGCGCGGTTTTATCAGCCAGCTCTTCTTCAATCTGTACGGTCGCTGCGCCGAGACGCCGTGCAGTGCGCGCGCAGTCCATCGCCGTAAAGCCGCCGCCGATCACGACAACGTGTTCTCCGATGTCCGTTTTGCCGGTTTCGTTGACTTCCAGCAGAAATTCGAGCCCGTGACGAATGCCTGCAAGTTCTTTGCCCGGCAAATTCAGCAGGTTTGGGTGCAGGGTTCCCGCTGCGAGAATCACGGCATCATTCTGCTCCGCCAGTTCGCTCAGTTTAATTGTTTGGCCGATGTTGGCGTCACAGACGATTTTTACGCCGAGCGCTTCAATTTGGGTGATTTCTTTTTCAATAATATCACGAGGCAGGCGGAAAACCGGAATGCCCTGATTCATCATGCCGCCGGGCTTATTGTGTTTTTCGTACACCGTTACTTCGTGACCGAGCAACGCGAGTTGCCGCGCCGCCGCCAATCNNCGGCCTCGCACGGACGTGCACAGACGCGGCCGAGTACCGCCGGGAAGACGTTGTCGCGCAAATTAATGCGGTAAGCTTTTTCGTACTCACCGCGATAGATGGCGTCGAGATAACCGGGAATATCCGTCGCTGCCGGGCAGGCCTTCTGGCACGGAATATTTTTTTCCAACCATTGGAAATCTTTCGGCGCGTCGGCTTTGCCGCGCAGTTTGGAAAGCGCGAGAAAGGTGTAGGGCGCTTTTTCTTCCGGACGTTTGTCCTGCGGACCGCCAAGTTTGCAGACCGGGCGTTCGAGTGAATGCTTCAGTCCCTGATCGGAGCGCTTTGAGGCACCGATGATCTTTTTCATTTCCGGATCACTACTGCCGTATTTGAGCGCCTGTTCGGCAAAGAGGCGCGCCGTGTGCACATCGCCGCGCGCGCGGTTGCGTCTGCGATAAGCTTTGGCAATCAGTTCGCAGATACGCGCACCTTCCGGCGATCCGAGGCGGCAGAGCTGTGCCACAGCCTCTTCATACTGACCGGCTTCGATCAGTTGCTGNNAACTGGTTCATTTTACAAGTTCCCGAAACGTTTCAATTCCAATGCGCGCGCAGAAGTCGTTGAAGGTTTCTTTAGCGTTTTTCCGCTTTGCCAGATAGATGTCCAGAATTTTACGGAATCCTTCAACCACCTCGACGGCGCGGATGTCGCACAGCTCTTCAGCGATTTTTCCGGCTTCGCTCAGCTTGCCGCCGACAAACACGGCGTAGCCTTCTTCGCTGCCGCCGTCTTCGTTGCGAAAGCGTTTGCCGCGCAGCCCGATGTCCGCAATCCACGCATGTGCGCAGTTGTTCGGACAGCCGGTGATATTGATACGAAGCGGACCGATGGCTTTCCAGTATTTTTCATCGTTGGCCAGTGCGTCGTAAAGACGGTGGTAGGCATCCGGCGAGTCGGAGATCGCCAGTTTGCACATGGTAGTCCCGACACAGGCGACGATGTCCGGCAGGTGTTCGTGTCCGCTGGTACGGAACCCTTCGGCGTGTAACGCGTCGAGCAGGGCGCTTACGTTCGCTTCGGGCACATCGTGAAGTTCAATATTCTGCCGGTTAGTGAACATGATTTTCCCGCCGCCTAGTTCATCGGCTAGTCGCGCAATTGCGCGCGACTGCGCAGTTTTGAGTTCCGAGCGCGGAATCATGATACGTACAACGCTTAGACCGGCTGTTTTCTGCGGCAGAACTTCCTGACCGTTCAAAAACATTTTTCCAATGGTTGGAACCGGCGAAGTCGCTTTTTCGATTTTTTCTAAACCTTGAATGCCGCGCTCTTTCAGAATATCGAGCAGCACGTCGCCGAATTGGTCTGCGCCCATTTTGTCGACGACAATTTTCAGCCGGGCGAATGCGCGGTTGCGCCGGTCGCCATGGCGGCGGAAGGCTTCGACGGTTGCGCGGGTTACATCCAGCACCCGTTCTTCCGGGACCCAGTCAAAAATAACTTTCGCCAGATAAGGCCGCGCGCCGAGACCGCCGCCTGCGTGAAATTTCCAGCCGACGATTCCGTTGCGTTTCACCGGTACCCAGCCTTGGCAGTTCATCAGCGTCTGCGCGCCTGCTTCATTGGCGAAGGCCACACTGATTTTGTGTTTGCGCGGCAGGTTGCGCTGGTTCTGAATTTCGTCGTCGTCGGCCAGCATCCGGATAATTTTCTGCGAGTCGCCGACCTGTCCCGGCACAACGCCGGCCAGCGATGAGCCGATGATGTTGCGTGGTACGTCGCCGCAACCGTTTTTGGTGGTAATACCCACTTCAGCCATGCCTTCGAGAATTTTGTAAATGTCTTCTTTGCGGATCCAGTGGAACTGGAGCGTTTGGCGGGTTGTGATGCAAAGCTCGCCCTGCGCATAGATCTCAGCGAGATCTATGGCGCGGTTAAACTGCTTGGTTGTCATCAGTCCGCCCGGCGTCACGACGCGGATCATGAAAAAAGAGGGCTGGAGCTGGTGGTAGACCCCGCACCATTTGAACATCGCCAATTCATTCGGGGTGATGTCTTCAAACGGAGTTTCGGCAATTTTCCGAAAATCGAAATCCGGATTAATTTCCAGTTTATCCTTTTCAACCTGTGTTAAATCGGGTTTGGCGGGCATTATGGGTCTCCTTTTTCAAATTATTGGGTCATTAAACAGCTAGACCGGGGCTTTTAAAACAGAACAATGATGTATATTTTCATGCCGATAAGCATAAAAAACGATCAACATTATCACGATTAGAGTTAATCACGGATGAATTGTGTCTGTCAAAGCAGAAAACTTGAACGGACCGGCTTCGTCGAGTACCTTGCGGCATGCAAAACGACATTCATCCGGTTCCTCTGGTGCTCTTTGGAGTGCCGTTTCACAATGTGACGTTTGAGGAGGCGATTCAGTGGACGGTCGATCGCGTCCGTTCCGGCAGGCCGGGGGTGATTGCAACCGCGAATCTCGACTTTTTAGTGCTGGCACAGACCGACCCGGAATTGCGCGAGGTTCTCTATGAGGCCGATCTGGTGATTGCGGACGGTTTTCCTCCGGTTAAGCTGGCGCCGTTTTTCGGCCCACCTCTTAAGGGGCGTGTGACCGGTAGCGACATTACGCCGATGCTGGCCGAGCGCGCCGAAAAAGAGGGCATCAGCATTTACGGCCTCGGTGCCGCCGAAGGCGTCGCCATGAAAGCGCTGGCGGTTCTGAAAAACCGTCATCCCGATTTGAAAATCGCCGGAGCCTGGTCGCCGCCGTATGCGCCGCTCAATAAAATGGATCACGCCGAGATTTTGCGCCGTTTGGACGAAGCGACGCCGGATATTCTGTTCACTGCATTCGGTGCGCCGAAGCAGGATAAGTTTAACCATATGCACGTGAAGACGTGGAATGTACCGGTCGCCATCGGCATCGGCGGAACGCTTGATTTTATTGCGGGTGTACAAACCCGCGCGCCGGTCTGGGTTCAGAAGTTGCNNTGGCGCTGGGGAACCGACCCAAAACGGCTGACCAAACGCTACGTTACCAACATCGGATTTCTGTTCCGTGCGGTCTGGCTGACGCTCCGGTTGAAGCTGGGCCGCAACATTCCGGCAACGGTTGATCCGTCGGCTCCGCCGCACTGGCCGGAGCACGATGTGGTTTATCACGAGTTCCAAACATTGGAAACTTTACCGGCAGATCTGTCCGGCAAAGTGGTTGTCGACCTGCGTAATGTCGAAATGCTCCGCTCCGATGGAATCGGTGCGCTGCTCGAACTTAGCAAGCGGGTTGAAAAAGTGGTTCTGCTTCACGCCGGTTCCAAGGTTCGGAAACTCTGGGAGTTCTCCAAACTCACTGACCGCCTCCCGCTCGTTGCAACCTGCGCCGAGGCACTGGAATATTTTAACCACTAATTTTCACTGATTCTCACTAATCAGGACTTCCAATCCATTAGTGTCGATTAGTGGTTAGCAAATTTCTTTTTTCTCGGCGCGGCGTTTGCGGAAGAAGTTCTGAATGACGGATTTGCATTCGGCTTCAAGGACGCCGGTCTGGATTTCAACGCGGTGGTTGAGGTCGGCATGGTCGAGAATTTCAAATTTTGAGCGGGCACCGCCGCGTTTGGGGTCGTCGCAGCCCCAGACGATTTTTTTGAGCCGGGCGAGGACGATGGCTCCGGCGCACATGGGGCAGGGCTCTTTGGTGACGTACATGACGGCGTTGGTGAGCCGCCAGTTTTCAAGCGCCGCGGCGGCCTGGGTGATGGCAAGCACTTCGGCATGGGCGGTGGGGTCTTTGAGCAGTTCGGTCTGGTTGTGGGCTTTGCCGAGGATCTGCCCGTCTTTGACGATGACGGCGCGNNACGGCGCCGCAGGGCACTTCGCCGGCTTCGGCGGCGCGCTCGGCTTCGCGCAGGGCCATACGCATGTAAATTACATCTTCTGAAAGAGTTTCGTTCATAGTTTATTTCTCAAGGAATCCGAGGATGCCGGTCATGATCATTTGAGCAGCCAGTGCGGAGAGGATCAAACCGGTAATTTTGCTTAAAATATTGATGCCCCGGTTACCGAGTGTGCGCTGTATGTGCGATCCCGAGAGCAATAAAATGCAGAGGCAGGTGATGGCGAGCAGCAGGGCCAGACTGCCGAGACCTTTTGTTGCGATACCATCGAGCTCGGCACCGAGAACAAGTAGGACGCCGGTGGTTGCCGGGCCGACAATAACGGGAATGGCTAGCGGTACGACTGCGATGTCGCCGTCGTGGGTTGCGTCGGCGGTTGCCGTTTTTCCCTGAACCAGTCCGACGGCGGAGAGGAAGAGCAGGGCACCTGCCCCGATGCGGAAGGAATTGAGGGTGATACCGAACAGCGAGAAGAGCTGGTTCCCGGCGAAGAACAGTACAAAACAGATGATGACGACGGAGCCGGAAACCGTCAGCGCTAATTTGCGTCGTCGGATTTCTGTGTAGTGCTCTGTCATACTGAGAAACATGGAGAGCACAAAAAACGGGGTGAAGACGAAGCAGAGTTTAATCCACACGCTTACGAACAGGGACAGGTTGCTTGTCATGGGTTTTTCTTTCTTCGATCAATCGTATTGCTGTGCTCATTTTGATTGAGCCAGTGAGGTAGAATATGGCATGGCCCAGCGGGGGTCAACGGAGGAAATCCGGGCGGGGATTCGAATAAAAGCGATAAAACGGGTTTGAACGCAGGGAATGTTCCGGTAACGTCTTCTCCGTTTGTTCTACCGCATAAAAGAGCTTTCATGACAATTACTCTATTGATTCTGGGGCTGGCCGGAGGATTTGTGTCTGGCCTGCTGGGGGTGGGCGGAGCCATTATCATGGTTCCGCTGCTGCTGGCGGTTCCGCCGCTGGTTAACGTTGGCGGACTGTCCATGAAAACAATATCCGGACTTTCGATACTGCAGGCTCTGGCCTCTTCTGTTTCAGGGTTTTTTGTTCATCACAAAAACAATTTTGTGAACAGGAAAATTCTGTTGTATGTCGGCATTTCGACAGGGCTTTTTTCGCTCACCGGAGCCTGTCTGTCGAAATATATGACCGATCGTACGATTCTGTTTTTTTTCGGTTTACTGGTGCTGGCGGCGTTTGTTCTGCTGCTGAAAAGACAGAACAATGAACCGGATCCGGCGAACGGGGAGCTTCAGTTTTCAGCGGGAGCCGGAATTCTGATCGGTGCGATGGTCGGGTTTATTTCGGGGGCGGCGGGCGCGGGCGGGGGCTTTGTTCTGATCCCCTTGATGATTACGGTGCTTCGGATTCCGGTGAAGGTGGCCGTCGGCACGAGTATGGGCATTGTATTCATCGTGGCGCTAATNNCGGAAAGATTCTTTCGCTGCAGGTTAGTGCCGCTATGGTGCTTCCTTTGCTTTTAGGCGCTGTTCCGGGTGCGCAGCTCGGCGCGAAATGCAGCAAGAGGCTTAAGCCGGAGACGATTCGGTGGCTTCTGATGGCGGTGGTGTTCACCAGTCTGGTGAAGGTCTCCTGGACTCTTTTGGCGGATTGTAAATAATTTTTATTTCACGAGGACTGATAATGGTTGGAAGAACGATTTTTTGTGCAGTGACTCTCTCGATACTGACGGCTGCGGCTTTTGCTGACGAGCCGGTACAACGCTGCCCCTGTTGCGGGCAGACTCTGCCTCCGGGCGTGACGCTCACCAATGTGCCGGTTCCTGCGGTGGAGGCACCTGCCGAGACCGAGACGCTGACGAAGGAGAAATCCGTTCCGCGCGACTGGGAGGCGGGAATTTACGGCGGATTCAGCGCAAGCCGCGGGAATACGACATCGAGCTCGTATAATTACGGCGGGGGTTTTGAAAAAAAGAACGGGAAGCTGTACCGCTATAAGTTGAAACTGGATGGACGGTACAGGGAAACGGATAACTCCGTCAGTGAATCCAAAGCAGAGGCGGCCGGCGAAATGCGCCGGCTGATGCGCGATTCGCGATGGTTTACATCCGGTCGGCTTTCTGTGATGCACGACGATCTGAAAGATCTGTCGTACCGGATAAAAATCGGTCCGGGCATTGGCCGTTATCTGGCAGACACGAAAACCCTGACGGCGGATATCGGCACAGGCTTCCTGTATGTCCGGGATAAAGTATCGGGAGAAGAGAGCGATTATATCGCATGGCGGCTTTCTCAGCGGCTCGATTGGCAGGTCACCGAAACGCTGACATTCTGGGTTGGAACCGATTTCTTTACGGATGTTGCCGACAACTCGAACTATCAGATTGCCTTCACGTCCGGACTCGACAATAAAATCAACAGACACCTCAGCCTGATGGTTGAACTGGATGATGAGTATGACAGTCTGCCCGATCAGGCCGATAAGATTAAGAAGAACGATTTGGAATTCCGTACCGGAGTCCGGTACCATTTCTAGCCGAACCGGAAATTGCACTATGCCTGACAAAAGCTACTACGTAACCACACCGATTTATTATGTGAACGATCAGCCGCACATCGGCCACGCGTACACGACGATCCTTGCCGACGTACTGGCTAACTATCATCGTCTGCTTGGCACCCCGACCTATTTCCTGACCGGCACCGACGAACATGGCCAAAAAGTTCAGCAGGCCGCCGAGAAACACGGACTAACC
>DINM01000001.1:26125-26324 GCA_002423675.1 Verrucomicrobia bacterium UBA5540 | reverse complement strand
CCCTCCGCGTGCTGCTCGTTGAAGACAATCCGCTCAACCGGAAAGTTGTCCTGAAAATGCTCGAAAAAGAAGGTTGCCTGATTGACATCGCAGAGAATGGACAGGAAGGCGTTGAAAAACTGAAACTGACCGAACCGGTGGAACGGCGCCCCGCTTATGACATCATTCTCATGGACATTCAAATGCCGGTCATGGACGG
>DINM01000001.1:25400-26075 GCA_002423675.1 Verrucomicrobia bacterium UBA5540 | reverse complement strand
CCTCACCGCCCATGCCATGAAAGGCGACCGGGAAAAATTTATGGATGCCGGAATGAATGATTATCTTGCCAAGCCCGTCCACCGCGAAGAACTGCAGGCCATTCTGAACCGCTGCACGCCAGCGGCCTGAGCACGTTTCCAACCATTGGAAAATCCAGACTCAGGCCTGAACAAACTTCAGCTTTTCGCCGTCCACGCTGACCGTAACCGGCTTATCGTTGGCAACTTCGCCGCGCAGAATCGCTTCCGCCAGTGGATCTTCGAGATTCCGCTCGACCGAACGGCGTAACTGACGTGCGCCGTAGGCCTTATCAAAACCTTTTTTAATGAGGAGCTGTTCGGCTTCTTTGGACAGCTCAATGGTGATCTTGCGGCCGGATACACGTTCCTGTACGCGGGCGATTTCGAGGCCTANNGAGGTCATGATGATGATGGTGTTACGAAAATCGACGCTGCGACCGAGGCTGTCTGTGAGACGGCCTTCTTCGAGAATCTGCAGCAGCATGTGCATGACGTCCGGATGGGCTTTTTCGACTTCGTCAAACAGGACGACGGAGTACGGCCTGCGGCGGACGCGTTCGGTGAGCTGCCCGCCTTCTTCGTGGCCGACATAGCCCGGCGGCGAACCGACCAGCCGCGAGGCCGAAAATTTTTCCATGTATTCGGACATATCGA
>DINM01000001.1:24930-25145 GCA_002423675.1 Verrucomicrobia bacterium UBA5540 | reverse complement strand
GCTTCGTCGATCAGGTCGATCGCTTTATCCGGAAGAAAGCGGTCCGGCAGATAGCGTGCGGAAAGTTTGGCGGCGGCTTCGAGTGCATCATCGGTTATTTTTGTGTGATGATGCTCTTCATATTTCGGGCGCAGACCTTTGAGAATTTGGACCGTTTCTTCAATGGTCGGCTCTTTCACGATGACGGTCTGGAAGCGGCGCTCGAGCGCGGCGTC
>DINM01000001.1:5598-24910 GCA_002423675.1 Verrucomicrobia bacterium UBA5540 | reverse complement strand
GCGTCCTTCTCGATGTGCTTGCGGTACTCGTCGAGCGTGGTGGCGCCGATGGTCTGCAGCTCGCCGCGGGCCAGCATCGGCTTCAGGATGGACGCCGCGTCGATGGCGCCCTCGGCGGCGCCCGCGCCGACCAGGGTGTGGATCTCGTCGATGAACAGCACCACGTCGCCGCGGGTCTTGATCTCCTTGAGCACCTTCTTCAGGCGCTCCTCGAAGTCGCCGCGGTAGCGGGTACCGGCCAGAAGCGCGCCCATGTCNNACCGGATCGAGCTCGCCCTTTTTTGCCATTTCGGTGAGATCCCGACCAAAAGCATTGAGAGCAGGCGTTTTGCCGACTTGAGCGTCCGCGGCTTTCTGCGGGGTTCCGTAGGCCAAACCTTCGTCTTCATTGGCTTCCATCGAGCCGTCGTAATCCGGGTCGAGCATGGCCATGATCTCTTCGCGGGCTTCCTCGAGATCCACGCCCATGTTTTCGAGAACGCGGGCGGCGATCCCCTCGCCTTCGCGGAGCAGGCCGAGCAGGATGTGTTCGGTGCCGACATAGCTGTGGTTGATCTGCAGCGCCTCGCGCATCGACAGCTCGAGCACCTTCTTGGCTCGCGGCGTGAACGGGATGTGCCCGGTCGGAGCCTGCTGGCCCTGACCGATGATCTCTTCGACCTGCTCGCGGACGGCCTCCAGCGAGATGCCCAAGGCCTCCAGGGCCTTCGCGGCGACGCCTTCACCCTCGTGGATCAGGCCGAGCAGGATGTGCTCGGTGCCGATGTAGTTGTGGNNCGTGTAAACGGAATATTACCGCTCATTTTGGTGTCCGCACCGGTGCCAACCGCTTTTTCAACTTCAAGGCGAAGGCTCTGCAGATCCACACCCATCGACTGAAGAGCGCTGACGGCCACACCGCTACCCAGTGCGACGAGGCCGAGCAGGATATGCTCCGTGCCGACATAGTTATGGTTGAACTGCTCGGCCTCTTTGCGGGCCAGATGCAGAACGCGCTGTGCTCTAGGTGTAAAGTTTTCCATACGAAGTTCCTTATTAAAAATCTCTTCAATTATTCCAGAACGCGCTGTGAATTCAAGCTATGCGTAATGTCAAACCAGCCCGCCGAGACGATACCCGACCCAAACGGCGAAAAGGCCAAGTGTATTACTGGCCAGTAGATTAAGCCACGCAAAGAGCTGCTCGCCTTCGCGTGCCAGCGCCAGTGTCTCATAGGCGTAGGTACTGAAGGTAGTAAATGCACCGAGAAACCCGACGGTCAACGCAAAGCGGATTTCCGCCGCCATCTCAAATCGCTCAGAGAGCAGGTGGCCGATAAAGCCCAACACCAGACAGCCAAGCAGATTGGCGGCCAGCGTTCCGACCGGAAAATCGCCCAACCGCCCGCCGCCGATCCAATGCTGCACACCGACGGTTATTCCATAGCGCGCGATTGCGCCAAAGAAGCCGCCGAGTCCAATGCAGAGCAGAATTTTCATTTGTTTTTCCGGAAGTATTCGATAAGTCGATTGGTAGAGCTGTCGTGCTGAAGTTCGTTATCGCCTTCCAGTTCCGGCAGAATAGCGGACGCAAGTACCTTACCGAGCTGCACACCCCACTGGTCGAAGGAGAAGATATCCCAGATCATGCCCTGCGTGAAGATTTTGTGTTCGTAGAGAGCAATCAACTGTCCGAGCACTTCGGGCGTGAGTTTTTCCGCCATGATGGTGTTGGTCGGGCGTTTACCTTCAAACGTTTTGTGCGGAATGAGTTCGGCGGGTGTACCCTCCTTTTTCAGCTCTTCGGCGGTTTTCCCGAAAGCCAGCGCCTCGGTTTGCGCGAAAAAGTTGGCCATTAGCTTGGTGTGGTGGTCACCAATCGGATTGTGCGATTTGGCAAAACCGATGAAGTCACACGGGATCAACTTGGTTCCCTGATGGATCAGTTGATAGAAGGCGTGCTGACCGTTGGTGCCGGGTTCACCCCAAATGACCGGACCGGTCTGCCATTCAACGCGCTTGCCGTCCTGCGCAATCGATTTTCCGTTCGATTCCATATCGCCCTGCTGGAAGTAGGCGGCGAAGCGGCTCATATACTGGTCGTACGGCAGAATGGCCTGCGTGGAAGCCCCAAAGAAATTATTGTACCAGATGCCTAGCATCGCAAGAATGACCGGCATGTTTTCTTCAAACGGCGCAGTGCGAAAATGGCAATCCATCGCATGGAATCCCGCCAGCATTTTACGAAAGTTTTCCGGGCCAATGGCAATCATGACCGGCAGGCCAATGGCCGAACAGAGCGAGTAGCNNCGCGCACTTTCGGCATTGGTCATGGTCTCCTGCGTCGTGAAGGTTTTCGAGGCGACGATGAATAGAGTTTCGTCGGCGTTCAGATCGCGCACGGCTTCAGCGATATGCGTTCCATCCACGTTCGAAACAAAGCGGATGGTCAGATCGCGCTGTGAATAAGGCTTGAGCGCCTCATAGGCCATCACAGGGCCAAGATCGGATCCGCCGATGCCAATGTTGACGATATTTTTAATCGGTTTGCCGGTATAGCCTTTCCACTCGCCCGATCGAATGCGGTTGGAAAAATTCTCCATGCGGTCCAGGACGTCATGTACGCCAGGCATCACATCTTCGCCGTCAACCATCACCGTCGTGCCGCGCGGCGCGCGTAGTGCCGTGTGGAGCACAGCGCGGTCTTCAGTGCAGTTGATCTTTTCGCCGGTGAACATCGCCTCGATCTTCCGGCGCAAACCGGTCACTTCAACCAGATCAACAAACAGGCATAGTGTTTCATCCGTGATGCGGTTTTTAGAGTAGTCCAAAAGCAGATCGCAGGCGGTCAGCGAGAAGGTTTCGGCGCGCTGCGGGTCGGCGGCGAACAGGTCGCGAAGATGTTTCGATTCCGTTTTTTTCCAATGTTTGGAAAGTTCTTTCCATTCGGCATGTTTGGTCAGCATGGGTGTCTCCAAGTTAAAATCAGGCCGCAGAGTAGCCGCTACGGGCAGACGGATAAACCCAAAAATGAGCTAAACTCCACGAACGTGCGCTTGTTTCAAGCGTCACTTATGATAAAAATGCCGGATGCGTAAACACCCGATTTATCTGCTGTTACTGGTTGCGGCTCTAACCGGTTGCGGAAAACCCGAGATTTCCAGCGTTACGGGAGTAGGCACCAATGCCGTCACCGTTCCGCCGTCAGATCTGTTACCGATCCCACGGATTGCCGAACGGGTGGCCGACCGCCTGCCCCATATTCATCTTAACCGCGAAGCGTTTAATGATTCAATTGCCACCAACGCGCTGATGCTGTTCGTCGATTCGCTCGACTACGACCATTCGTTCTTCATCGCCTCCGACATCGCTGAATTCCAGCTACAGGCCACAAACCTCGATGATGAAGTTAAAAAAGGAAACATTGACTTCGCACAAACCGTTTTCAACCGTTTCAAGGAACGCGTCACCAACCGGGTCGCTTACGTCAACCAGCTGCTCGACAAAGGCTTCGATCTGAATCAGGTAGAAACCTACCAATGGAAGCGCGACGATGCGCCATGGCCAGCGGATGAAGCGGCCTGGAACGAGCTCTGGCGCAAAAAAGTAAAAAACGATCTGGTTGCTCGCGAAGCCGCCATCAAGGCTGGACTGAACGACGAAAAAACGACTCCCGACAAGACCAACACGGTCGCCGACGCACAAACAGACAGCACGAATACAGTAACCAATGCCGTTGCAAAAGCGCAAAGCCCGGTTCTTACGCCGACCGAAGCGGTGCGTGAACGTTACAAACAGTACCAGTTGCTGATCGAAAACAACTTCGATCAGGAGACGGTTCTGGAGCGTTATCTCAGTGCCTTCACGCACAGTTACGACCCGCACAGCGACTATCTCTCCCCTCGCGGCGTCGAGGATTTCGACATTAACATGAGTCTCTCGCTAGTCGGCATCGGCGCCACCCTGCGTAGCGAAGACGGCGCTGCAAAAATCGAAAAACTCATCGCCGGCGGCCCGGCCGAACAGGATGGACGTCTCCAGCCCGGCGACAAAATTCTCGCCGTCGCCCAGGGAACCAACGCTCCGGTCAGTATTCTCTACTGGCCGCTCAGCAAGGCCGTCCGCCTCATCCGTGGTGAAAAAGGAACGAAGGTTGTCCTCACCGTTATTCCCGTGGATGACGCAACCGGTACGCGCACAAAAACCATCGATATCATCCGCGACGAAGTGAAGCTCGAAGCTCAGGCCGCCAAAGGCGACGTAAAAGAATTCACCGGTACAAACGGAGTGCCGTATCGCATCGGCGTGCTCACCCTCCCCGAGTTCTATGCAGACTTTGAGGGCGCCCGAAATGGCGACGACGGTGCGCGGCGTGCATCGCTGGACGTGCATCGCATTCTCAACGAATTTGCAACCAACAACGTAGACGGCGTTATTCTCGATCTTCGCAACGACGGCGGAGGCTCACTGACTGAGGCGATCGACATTGCCGGNNCCACCGTCTACAGCGGCCCGCTGGTCGTCCTCGTCAACCGGCTCAGCGCCTCAGCCTCCGAAATCGTTGCGGCGGCACTGCAGGATTATGGCCGCGCGCTGATCGTCGGCAGTAAGACGCATGGCAAAGGCACCGTACAAACGGTCTATCCGCTTTCAAATTTTTCGGACGACCTCGGTTCACTCAAAGTCACCACAGCCAGTTTCTACCGCATCGCCGGCGGCTCCACGCAGCTCAAAGGCGTTGTACCGGATGTGATCCTTCCCTCTCTCTATGACGCACTAAAAATCGGCGAAGAATCGCTGCCCCATGCGTTGCCGTGGTCTCAGGTCCGCAGCGCCTACTACCGTCCCTGGCCTGAATCGGTTAAACCGTTCATTCCCGAACTGCAAAAGGACTCTGAACAACGCATCGCGACGGATCCCGCCTTCAAAACCTTTCTTGCCCGGCGCGCCCGCATTCGCAGTCAAATTGACAATCCGGAGGTGTCTCTGAAAGAATCCGATCGTATCAGTGAAATTGTCGCTGAAAAGGATCTGGAAAAGCTGCAGGACGAAGAACTACAGGGTGATAAAGCCGATAAGGACGATCCTATCCTTGACGAAACCATCCATATTGCCGCCGATCTGGTACAGGCTGAGGGAAAGAAACCCGAAATCCAGATCACTCAGTCCGAAAAATAATCAGCGGTTCAGACTGAGCGGACGATTCGGATCACCCGCCAGATAAAGCGTCTGAGTCGGAAAGGCAAATTCAATTTGTTCTTCATTGAACCGGCGCAGCACTTCGAAATTAAACGCCTGATCGAACTCGAGGAAATCCCAGTAGGCTGGCGGCGAAAACCAGTAAATCACCAGAATATTCAGCGATGCCGCGTTGAAATCGTTAAAATAAACGCGCGGTGGAAAATCCGCCGGGAAGCACTCGTTTTTCCGGTTAAGAATCTCCTTAATAATTTCAATAGCACNNGTTACGGTAATATTCGCGACGCGCTTGATGTAGGGCCGTTTGCTGATGTTACGAATGCTCTTGTTCGCCAGCTCACCGTTCGGAATGGTCACCAGATGGCCGTCAAGAGTGCGAATTCGCGTCGAACGCATGCCGACCTCTTCGATCGAACCATCGGTATCGTCCACCACAACGCGATCGCCCAGCTGAAACGGATGGTCGCCGAAAATCACTAGCGAGCCGAAAAAGTTTTTGATCGTATCCTGCGCCGCCAGCGCGACCGCCAGACCGCCGACGCCAAGACCGGCGAGAATTGAAGTAATCGGTTTATCGCTCAGCTGTTGGGCAATCTGAACCAGACCGAGAATCACCGCCACCACTCGCAGGGTCTTGCGCACCATCGGCACCATCATGTCGTCGAGGGTCGTCGCCGTCTTCGCGGTTAGACGTCGCAGCCAATAGCTCACCAGTTCCACCGACTGATAAATCACATAAACCACTGTGATCGTAATCAGCACCGCGGTCACATCATTCAGCAGGCCCTGCATATCCGCCGGAACAACAACCACGCGCAGCGCCAGACAAGTACCGATCAGCGCCATCGGGAACGTCGCGGTGCGGGCGGCCAATTCCAATGCGGTTCGATGGAAACGGTTCTCCTCCAGCTTCGCTTTACGGATGGCCTGTTCACAGAAATATTTTATNNCCGGCGATAAATCCGGCCAGAATCAGAGACAGAAACTGAATATAATCCCACAGGTCATTGGTCTCAGCCGCCTTCGCAACGGTTGTTGTAACGATAGTCACTGTATTCGTATCCATAATCCGGTCTCCGTAATTCTAAAAAATTCTCTAGCGCCCGTTTCGCTGCGTTACATCTTTCAGCCAGCAAACCGATTCAGGGCTTACCATATCCTCAGAAAAGCGCCAACCCCAATTGCCCTGCGCTGTACCTGGCAGGTTTAAGCGCGCTTCGCCGCCAAGACCCAGCACATCCTGCATCGGCAGAATCGCCCACTTTGCGGGCGAGCGCAGCGCCAACTCCGCCAGATCGCGGTGAATCGCTGCGCCGTCCGTATGCAAATAAGAGCGGACGCGGTAACGCTCTGCCGCGTCAATCTGCATAAACCAATTATGCGTCGTATCGTTATCATGCGTACCCGGATAAATCACCCAGTTCTTTTCCACGCCTTCCGGATGGTAGCCCGGTATATGCATCGGTTCTGCACCGAAACGAAAATGAAGCACCCACATGCCGGGAAAACCGCACGCCTCGCGCAACGCCTCTACATCGTCGGTAATAACCCCGAGGTTTTCGGCAATCACATGCTCATCCAGTTTAAATTTCTTTCCGAGGCCTGGAAAAAATTCTGTGCCGCAACACAGTTGCCTTTCCAGACATTGGAAAAATTCAAGACCCGGGCCTTTCACCCAGCGGCCGTGAATCGCCGTCGGTTCGTCAGCCGGAATCTCCCAGTAATCCTCAAAGCCGCGGAAGTGGTCAATACGCACGATGTCATTCATTTCCAGAATGTGCTGCATTCGGCGCGTCCACCACTCAAATTGGGTTTCGCGGTGCACCGCCCAGTCGTACAGCGGATTGCCCCAGCGCTGGCCGGTCTTCGAAAAATAGTCCGGTGGAACACCCGCGACGACGGTTGGCCTCCCATCCTCATTCAGAAAAAACAGCTCGCGGTTCGCCCAGACATCCGCAGAATCTCCCGCCACGAAAATCGGAATATCGCCGATAATCGAAATGTCCAAACCTTGGAAAAAATCCGTCAGTTTTTTCCAATGTTTGGAAAAAAGGTATTGCAGCACCTCGTGACGGCGGATTCGTTTTGCCAGTCTCGTCCGCGCTTTTTCCAAGGTTTGGAAATCACGATCGCGCAGGGCGGTGGGCCATTCGGTCCACGGACGGTTTTTCTGCGTTTCGCGGATCGCCATAAACAGCGCGTAGTCGGAAAGCCAGTCGGCCTCGCGCACGCAGAAGGCCGTGAAGTCCGCGTCCGGCTCAAAGCGCTCGGCCACTTTAAAAAGGATTTTTTCGCGCGCCGCAATCACGGTCGGAAAATCGATTTTGTGCGGATCGAACTGCGGAAAATGCTTTAGCTGTTTTTCCGAGAGCAATCCCTCTTCAATCAGTTCGTCAAAACTGATCAGCAGATGATTGCCCGCAAAAGCTGACAGCGACCAGTACGGCGAGAAACCGTAGCCGACCGGCCCGGTCGGTAGAATCTGCCAGAGTTTTTGTCCCGCTTCCGCCAGCAGCTCGCCAAAAGCCCGCGCCTGCGGCCCGATCTCGCCCATGCCCCAGCGCCCCGGCAAAGAAGTAATGTGAAGTAAAATCCCGCTTTTCCGTTCAAAATTCATCGCGGCACAATACGGACAAGCGGATAGAAGTAGAACCACGAAATACACGAACTACACAAAAATTATTCACAAGCCAACCCCAGCCTACCCCTCTTTCGTGTATTCAGTGTATTTCGTAGTTAAAATTTTCTGCTGTTGTGGTACTACCAAGCACATGAATGATTTGCTGATTAAGGGACATTTTAAGGGACTCGATATCGCTTTTTCGTATGCGGTGACGACGAAGACGGTGAATGAGATTGTACTGCTTCACGACTGCGATCCGGCGGCGGCGCATATTCTGGGTCGCGCGCTGACCGGCGCGCTACTGAGCGCGGCGGTTCTGCCCGAAGGTCAGCGGCTGAATGTCTGCTGGAAGTACAAAGGAATTCTGCGAACGGTTCTGGCGGATGCCGGACAGGACGGCACGGTGCGCGGCTTTATTTCGCCGCCGCAGCTGAATCTGACCGAGGATGATCCGAATGCGCTTTACGGCGAACTCGGGGATCTTCAGGTGGTTACATCGAACCGTGACGGGAAAATTCTGAATTCCGGCACCGCGCCGGTTCCGCTCCATGATGTGGCTAAAGACCTTGCCTATTATCACTGCATCAGCGATCAGGTGGAAACCGGAATCTGCGCAATCATCGGGTTTAATGCCGACCCGGAAAATCCGGTCCGGCTCTGCCGGGGCTGGATGCTTCAGGCGCTACCGGGAACTGATCTGGAACGGTTCGAGCGGCTCCGCCGCCGGATGGACGAACCGGCGTTTCGCGAGCGGCTAAACCGCTGCGACACACCGGAAGAAACCGCAAGTATATTGATTGCAGACGAGCCGGGATTTGACGGGTTTTACATGGAAGACTGCCCCGCCCCGCGTTTTTTCTGTCCGTGCAGCCGCAAAAAAATGGAGGCCGTGGTGCGTACCCTGCCCATTCCCGAGCGGATGGAGCTGGTGCAGAAAAAAGAACCGGTACGAATCAACTGTCAGTTCTGCAACCGGCACTATGAGCTGAGCATTGATGAGTGCATTGCCGCCTGGAACCGAAAAGAAAGGCCATAGGCTTTTGCCTTTAGGCAATAAATGCAACCTGAAGATTTATTCGCCGCACATTACAGTCCGCCCAATTCAGCACTAGGTAATTATCTCACGACACTCATTTAATTGAAAAACGGGATAGAGACACCCTTCTGAGGATCTTAAACGCAGATTACGCGAATAAACGCGTAGTATTATTTACACAGAAGGAAGGAAAATGGAGAAGGTGGAACCCCGTCCATAGACGCTTTCGACCGAAACGGTTCCTCCGTGGGCCTGTGCGATGTGTTTGACGATGGAGAGCCCGAGGCCGGTTCCGCCTTCTTGGCGGCTGCGGCCTTTGTCGACGCGATAGAATCGCTCAAAAAGTCGTTCGAGATGTTTTTCTTCAATGCCATATCCCTGATCTTCTACCGACAGCACAACGCCACCTTTTTCAGCACGGGCGCTGACTGTAATATTTTTCCCATTCACGCTGTATTTAACGGCATTGCCGACCAGGTTGATGAGGGCCTGTTCAATGAGCGGCGGATTGACGGTGGCTGTCAGTTCATCTGCGCATTCAATGTTAACGGCAATGTTTTTCGCAGCGGCACGCTGCGCGCAGACTTCGACGGCCGAGTTCACAATGCCGCAGAGACCGGTCGGCTGCATTTCCATTGCTTCTTTGCCGCCCTGCTCTAGGCGCGAGAGCATGAGCAGATCTTCAATGATGGCATTGAGACGATCGGCGTGCCTGGCGACGATTTTCAGAAACCGTTCGGCTTCCTCGGGATTTTTCATCGCGCCGTCGAGCAGCGTTTCAACAAAGCCTTTGATGGAGGTGATCGGAGTTTTCAACTCGTGGGAGACATTTGCGACAAAGTCGCGCCGCAGGTTTTCGAGTCTCCGGAGGCGGGATACATCGTTGAATACAACGACCGCTCCAATACGGCGGCCCTGAACGCCGAGGAGATTGGCCGCGCGGGCTTGCAGATAATAGGTTTCATTGTTCTGCACAGTGAGTTCGCACTCACGGGTTTCCTGCCCTTCGAGCACCTCCGCGACAAACCGCTGCAATGTAACGTTCCGGAAGACCTCTTCAAGGCTGCGGCCCTGCGCAGTTTCCGGCTGGAAGACGTTAAAAAACCGGGCAACCGCTTTGTTCATGCTGATGATGTGTCCGTTTGTATCCACCGCGAGCACGCCTTCAACCATACTGGAGAGAATGGCCTCTCTCTGGTTGCGTTCTTCGCTGACCGTTTGCAGACGTTCCTCGAGCTGTGCTGCCATTTTGTTCATGGTTTCCGCCAGCGAACCGATCTCAATTGATCCGCCGTCATGAAGCCGGCTGGAAAAGTCGCCTTGTGCAAAACGTTCGGCTCCACGTTTAATGCGTTCGAGTGGCCGGGATATCCGTCGTGAAACCAGCAGACTGAGAATCGCCGCGAACAACAGAACGACCAGTCCGCCCAGAACGATCTGATGTTGTACTTCACCAAAAATCTGGTTCATGGCATTCAGCGGCATAGCAACGCGCACGGCGCCGATCACCCGTCCTTCGTGCCGCACCGGAACCGCGACATACATCATATTTTTTTTCAGTGTATTGCTAAAACGAATCGATTCGCCGGGATTACCGGCCAGAGCGGACGAAATTTCCGGACGGTCACGGTGATTACCCATTTCCCTGTACTCCATTTCGGAATCACCGACGACGGTCCCATCGGGAAGGATCAGGGTAACGCGCTCCGGGGTGCGTTCTCCAAGCGATTCGGCCATACGAGCCAGCTCCTCCGTATTAGCCGAACGGAAGAGGTTGCGGACTTTTTCTTCGATAAAGACGGCCTGCAGACCAAGGCTTTTCCCGGTTTGAGTATGATAGAAGCGGGTCATTGTGCGGGTTGAAATTAAAAAGACCGCCGCAAGGGAAAGAATCGTGATGATCAGATAACTCGGATAGATCTGCCAGAAAATACGTCGTGTATGCATGATGAACCGGAATGCTGGAGACAGAATAAGCTGGAAAAATGAAAAAACTCCATTAAGCCATATTTCTGTTAATCCATGGATTCCCTCCTTTTACCCTTCGTCCTTAAATCGGTAGCCGACTCCCCGAACAGTTTCGATGTTTTCGCCCGCCTTTTTCAATTTTTTGCGCAAGCCGACAATCTGCACATCAACGGAACGCTCGGTGACGGGATAGTCGTCGCCATGTACGGCATCGACAATCTGGTAGCGTGTAAAAACCCAGCCGGGACGACGAGCCAGAAAATGTAGGATGCCGAATTCGCTCGTGGTGAGATCGACGGGCTTTCCACTCACGGTAACCTCGTGGCGTCCAGGATGAATCACAATGTCCAGAACACGTAAAACGTCTTCGCCGGATACAGATACCGGTGCCGCGTTGCGGCGCAGAACGGCTTTGACGCGGGCGACCAGTACTTTGGGACTGAACGGTTTGACTACATAATCCTCAGCACCGAGCTCAAGTCCAGTGACAATATCACCCTCTTCTCCTTTGGCGGTCATCATGACCACAGGGATATTACTGGAGGAATTATTCTGTTTGAGTTCGCGGCAGATCTGCAGGCCATCCTTACCCGGCAACATCAAGTCAAGCAGAACAAGATCAGGCTTTTTCTGAGAGACAGACTTCAGTCCATCTTCGCCTGATTCGGCTTCACTTACACTGAACCCTTCGCGCACGAGATTATAGCGTACAAGCTCACGAATATCTTCTTCGTCTTCAATGATCAAAATCTGCGGTTTGGGAATAGCCATAATTTTCTTTCGTTAACCGGAACAAAATTACTCCGGTCAGCTCTCGTGAACAACTGATTTCAGCCTTTCAAATCAGCCGGACTATGCCGAACGATAACCCCTTCGATCAGATAAATGACATCTTCCGCGATATTTGTCGCATGATCGCCGATTCGTTCAACATTGCGGGACGCCAACAGCATATCGAGGTAGCAGTTCAAATGGTCTGGATATTTGATGATCTGTGTTTCAAGAAACTGTCGGACCTCCTTTNNGATTCGATAATCTGCTCTGGAACCGGAGCAGCCGGGTCTTTGCACAGCTTGATCGCGCGTTTGGCAATGTTGGCGGCCAAATCACCGATTCGTTCTAAATCATTATTAATTTTGAGCACAGCCGTCAAAAACCGAAGATCCATCGCGACTGGCTGATAGAGCGCGAGAATTTTCAGTGCTTCTTCTTCAACTTCCACTTCCGCTTCATCGATGGTGGCGTCGCCGATAATCACCTGCTTCGCCAATTCCTCATCACGTATCTGGAGCGATTTAACGGCCAGAACAAGACCTTCTTCAACCTGGGCGCTCAACTGAAGAATCTGTTTCTTCAACCACTCGATTTCATGCATAAAAACCCGTGTCATAATTCCTCCTTATCCAAAACGACCGGTGATATAGTCTTCGGTTTGCCTTTCGCGCGGCTTTGTAAAGATCTGTCGGGTTGCCCCGAACTCTACCAATGTGCCCTCGTACATAAAAGCGGTTAAGTCTGAAACGCGTGCGGCCTGCTGCATATTATGTGTCACAATGATAATCGTGTACTGACCCCTTAGCTGGCCGATCAGGTCTTCAATCTTGGTAGTGGCTTTTGGATCCAGCGCGGAGGTCGGCTCGTCCATCAATAGAATTTCCGGTTTTACCGCCAACGCGCGTGCCAGACAGAGGCGTTGTTGCTGTCCGCCGGACATCCCCAGTGCATTTGTACTTAAGCGATCTTTGACTTCGTCCCAGATCGCCGCCTGCTTCAGGCTGGATTCGACCAGATCATCAAGCTGACTGCGACTTTTAATCCCCTGAAGGCGCGGGCCGTAAGCGATGTTGTCGTAGATGGATTTTGGAAACACATTCGGCTTCTGAAACACCATCCCGACGCGCATCCGCAACGAAACCGCGTCAATGTTTTTGCAGTAAATGTCTTCTCCCTGAAAAATCATTTTGCCGGACGGACGACACGACGGAATCAAATCGTTCATCCGGTTGATAGCCCGCAACAGAGTACTTTTCCCGCAACCGCTCGGTCCGATCATAGCCGTAACCAACCCTTCCGGAAATTCACAGGTCACTTTTTTAACGGCTTCAAAGGCACCGTAAAAGACTGAAAAATTTTCGGTTTTCACGTGGGCAGAACGCGAACCGAAATCCTCTTCTTCCGTTCCTGTAAACCGGGACACCCGTTTCATTTGAATGGCTTCACTCATAAGCTTATCCTCTCAACTTCTTCGAAATTCTAGCACGCATCACAATCGCAAATACGTTCAGCAACAGCACAAGGGCAACCAGCGTGAACACCATGCCGTACTGAACATGACGGATTTCATCCACCGCTTCATGCTCTGTACAAAGGTTGTAAATATTCCACGGTAGCGCGGGCGTTGGTTGCGACAACGCCTCAATCGGAAGAAGCGGACGTCCCACGCTAACGGCGGCAGTAAAAATAATCGGGGCCGTTTCACCTGCCGCACGCCCCATGCTGATCACCGTCCCGGTCAGGATGCCCGGCAGCGCAGCCGGAAGAATCACGGTCATAATCGTATACCAACGTCCTGCCCCGAGACTCAGAGCGGCTTCTTTATAGGCGCGAGGGACCGCCAGAATCGCCTCTTCCGAAGAACGGATGACGGTGGGAAGGATCAGGAGAGCCAACGTCAGCGAACCGGCCAGAACACTCTTGGAGTTCGAAACGTGAATTGTATTCAAAAAGAAGGCCAGGCCGAAAAGACCGAATACAATACTCGGCACACCGGCCAGCGTACTGATGCAAATTCGCAGGAAGCTGATCACGCGGCCTTCCCGTGAATATTCACAAAGATAAATTGCAGCAATCACGCCCATCGGAACCGCAAAGAGCATCGCGCCAAGTGTTAAGTAAATCGTACCGAGCACTTCGGGACCGATCCCGCCGAAGATGTGCGAATCTTTGGAGGTGTCAAACAGAAACTGCCAGTAGAAGGTCCAGCGCGGACGCATCATCGGTTTGATGTTGGCTTTGACATAACCGAAAAGCGGTTCGAGTTTGGTGGTGCGAAAATCTTCGACGCGTGGACGCAAAACCTTCACGCCGAGCGCATCGGGATTGGAATAATCCCACTCTTCCGAATAGAGCAGATTATCCAGTTTCGCCTGAGTGCGATCCCAGCGGGTCGCACCATACTGTTGGCGCATCAGCACCGGCGTGCGCGAGCCGGGGTTCGGTCCGAGCAGTCGACCCAGCGCAGTTTCCACAGCGCGCAATGGTTTCTTATACCGGGAACGTTCGGCGCGCGGCATGGATTCGAGTTCCGCCTTAAAATCGGAAAGCATCTGATACACCGGCGCGCGGGCGACCGCCGCTTTGGCTTCATCCTGTTTCACTCTCTCCGGATTACCTCGATTCCAGTGGTCAAACATCAGTTTGCGGTGCTCCACTGTCGAACGGAACACAAATGCACCGGATCCCTTGGCAATGATCGGCGTCAGAATGACAACGAGCACAAGAGCCATCAGTCCGATCGAAATCAGACCAAGACTGGAGAACGCGCGATTGAGCAATCTGCGGGTTTCAATCCTCATTTATTTTCCGAGTTTTTTTCGTGAGCGTCTAACAATCATTTCGCTGGCAAGATTCATAATAAAAGAAAACGCGAGCAGGCAGAGCGCCATGGCGAACAAAACGTGAAAGCGAGCCGAACCGGTAACCTGATCCGCCTCGCCCATATCGCCCGCAATAGTAGCCGTCAATGTGCGGACGGGTTCGAGCATGTTGTACCACGGCGAGGGAATACGCGCCGCATTACCGGAGGCCATCCAGACCACCATGGTTTCACCGATTGCACGCATAACCCCGAGAATCACGGCGGCCAGAATGCCGCTCAGCGATGCGGGAATAACGGTTTTCAGAATCGTTTCAGCACGGGTGGCTCCGAGGGCGTAACTGCCTTCGCGCAACTCGCGACCCGTTGCCTGCAAAGCATCTTCCGAAACACTAACAACGGTCGGCAATGCCATGATGCCGAGAATAATAGAGACGTTCAACGCATTGGTACCGCTTGAAATTTTGATCGCCAGCAGGTGGTTCAGTAACAGGACTAGGCCCGTCAGCACCGCACTGCCCAGGACCAGTCNNCCAGTCCGGAAATCCAGCAGACCGGACGGTGTGAAGCATCGGAAAAGCGCTCGGCAATCAGGTCACTAACGACAAACACCAGTAGAATCAGCATAGGAGCAAGAATTAATCCGGCGCCTGTGGCCAGCACCACACCGCCGTGATTCTGCAACAGCGGTGCAAAAACCACCAAAGCAAAGAATCCGTACGCCACAGAGGGAATAGCAGCCAGAATTTCAATCACTGGTTTAAGGATCTGCCGGGTACTGAACGGAAGCACATCACTCAAACAAACAGCAGCGGAAACGCCGAGCGGTACCGCCACGAGTACTGCGCCAAGTGTAACTAGCGCGGTGCCAAAAAAAACCGCCAGCGCACCGAATTCCGCCGGATGTCCGGACGGATACCAGTGGGTTGAGCTGAAAAATTCGTAAAATCCTTTGAGTTTAAAAAACGGAATCGCATCCCGGGCAATAAAATAGAAAATGAAAAACACCGTCACCGTAGAAAGGGACGTGATTGAAAACAGAAACCCTTGCCCCAAAAATGCGCCCAGCCGCCGCAATCTGCTTGAGCTTGCAGACATGACCAAGCTTCGCTTTCGGGACGTAAATGCTGAACTGTTTCCTAACATGTGAGTAACAGGGTGCCACTCGTTTGTTAGGAAATGATTAGGGCTCTGTTAGGAAAAAGTAAATACGATGGGTTAACCTTCGACGAACGGATGCGCGTGGAAAAATTCCCAATGACTGGAAAAAAGAAGCACGGGTTTTCCAAACATTGGAAAACCCGTGCAAGTGGTAAAGATTGTTGGCCTTTTAGTACTCCATCAATCTTTAGTAGGAAGTGACCGGGATAAAGCCGATCTGATCAACCATTTCCTGACCATCTTCGGTCAGATACAAGGTAACAAACTGGTAAACCGGACTTCCGAGCTTCGGATAGCCGTTGGTGTACATGAACAGCGGGCGGGAAATCGGGTATTCACCCGTACGAACAGTGCCGGCCGACGGATAGACTCCGTTGACTTTGAGCGCCTTGACCGTTTTGTCTACGAACCCGAGACCGGCGTAACCGATAGCGGCCGGGGTACTCTGCACACGCTGGCGGATGGCTCCGTTGCTGCCGACATATTCAGCTTTTTCGGTAATCTTCTCTTTGTTCATAACCATGCCTTCGAAGGTCTCGTAGGTGCCGCTGTTGGTGTCGCGGGTAATCACCACAATGCCTAGATTCGGGCCGCCCAGTTCTTTCCAGTTGGTAATTTTTCCGGTGTAGATATCGCGAATCTGCTCAATCGTCAGTTCTCCGATCGGATTCTGCGGATGAACCAGAACCGGCAAACCGTCAAGCGCGACCACATGAGCGACCGGCTGGATGCCTTTATCTGCAGCAGCTTTGAATTCGGAGTCTTTCATTGGACGGGACATATCGGCAATATCACAGACCCCGTTCATGATACTCTTCGCACCGTTGCCGCTGCCGGATTCACTGACCGTAATATTCACGTCCGGATGAGCGGCCATAAAATATTCGGCAAACGCTTTGGCGATCGGGCCGACGGTGGTCGAGCCGTCGATGACAATCTTCTGTTCCGCGGAAGCCGACAGGGCGATCGCGGCTATAGCTGCAGCACTCAGTAATACTTTCTTCATCTCAGAGGTTCTCCTGGTTTCCATTTTGTACCATTCTAGTGGGTCCGGTATTGAAGGTCTTCCCTTTCGCCTTCGTGATTCCCGGTCCCACGGTTTACGAGGAAAATATGAGTGAACTCTATTAGGAATTTGTTAGGACAGGATTAGAACCGTGCAAGTTTTCCAATGCCTGGAAAAATCAGGAATCAGCGACGGACGAAGCCTCGCTGTTAAAGCGCACCGCCGGAAACGATTTCGTGGCGGCCTGCCGACACCTCTTTCGGAACCGATACATGTCCGACAGGCATACATTCCCTGTACGGCAGCTGCATAATGTTTTTCCAAATGTTGGAAGTGCAGTCCGAATAATGCTACATAAAAGACATGAAATTACAGCAAGGCCAGCTTTGGCGAAAAGATAAAGAGTTCCTGCGCATCGTCGAATGCGAACGGCTTTCTGTCACGTATAAGATAATGGAAAACCCGTTTTCTAAAGAGGGAGAGATGTGTCAGACCACGAAAAAAAACTTCTGCCGCCTGATCAAAGACGCAAAACTTCTGCCGTAGAAAATGTCCTATGAAGATTACACTCAAGCCGGAACAAAGAATTCTCCTGCGACAAAAAATCGTTGCCATGTTTCTGGATGATTTTGATGAAGCACTCAGTGACTTCAAAGCCGATCAGATTCTCGATGCCTTCATCGAAACGCTCGGTCCAAGCATCTACAATGTCGCCATTCAGGATATGAAAATCTACATGATGGATAAGCTCGAAGACCTCGACGCCCTCTTTGTGAAATCATGACGGCCGGCACCGCTCTTTACTCGTAATACGCTTTAAGAGTCAGGGTGCCGACCTCAATCGATCGATTGCCGACCTTCAGCTCACTGAGATCATCAATTTTCAACGCAGCACACAGATTACTGACAACCGACGCATCAAACTCATCCCCCGTCGTCAATCCGATCGCACCAACCATCCCGATGCCACTCGGGAGAGTCAGAACGCCTTTGGCCTTTTCAACGGCCGCAATATTATGATCCATGGCCGCTTCCTGCGCGTTGGCATACGCCTTCAAAACCGAAGGAATTCCCAAGGCCGCCAGAAGTCCGATAATCGAAACCACAAACATGATTTCAACCAGCGTGAACCCCTTTTTACCTGCCTTTTTCATTTTCCATCTACCGTTCTTGTCCAAATCTGAAGCGTTTTTAACTTCCGCGAGCGCCGCTTATACCAAACTACCCGGATATATAGCAATTCCTGCACCAAGTTTTCCAAACTTTGGAAAAATCACCCGCTGGCGAAACTCCTCCGCAGCTCCAGCCTGCTATGAAACTCCACGGGACGGTTCGAAACCGGATCGGTGAATTCAAGACGGTGCGCCAGCAGCTGCATCGGCCGAGAATAATCATCCCCGGATTCCAGATTGGAATAATCTGAATACAACGGATCATCAACAATGGCGGATTTGATCGAGCAGAGATGGACACGAAGTTGATGCCGTTTGCCCGTCACCGGCTGCAGACGGAACAGCCCGATCCCGTCACGTCGTTCAACGAGCTCGATGAAACTCTCCGAATTCACCGGTCCTCCCGGAACAATCTGCATACGAAACAGATCCTCACTCACTTCCATTCGCGCTTTGATGTGCCAATGTGTCCGAGTGGTTTCTATCGGAAGCCTTCCCACAGCGAGATAACTCTTTTTAACCATCCCGTCTTTAAACATCTGCTGATACAAACCGCGCTTTGCACGGTCTTTCACACAGAGCACTAAGCCGGCTGTCAACCGGTCGATCCGATGAGCATTCCCCAGCTCTGCATATCCATACTTCGTACGCAGGCGCGTGATCAGGGTCTCGTTGACATAGCGTCCCACCGGGTGAACCGGCAGAAAATGCGGCTTATCGACCACCAGAAAATCATCATTCTCAAAAATGATTTTTTCCTCAAAGGGAATTTTTGTTTCATCCACGACCTCCCGGTAATAAACAATCCGGCGGTTCGCTTGAACCGAAGTGGTTAAACCGATCGGTTCTCCATCCTCGAAGAGCACCTTGCCGAGTTCGATTCGTTCACGCCAAACCGGCTCCGCAATGCGCGGAAAGCGCATCACAAGAAACTCATAAACCGTGGCAAAACCTTCGCCGCCGGGAAGCAGCACATACGATGGGATAATGGATTTGCTATACGAATTCATCGGAGCGAACTGTACATCAATCCTAGCACTTCATTCATCATAAAAACGCGCCGCCGGATTCTGATTATAAAAAGGCCCAGCTCCTCAAATTCGCCCTACTTTAAATCGAATTTTCACTATCAAATCACTCGTCAGGAAGCGCCGGATGAACCTTAATCGTTTTTTCGCGCTTAATGCAGACCGAACCGGGTTTCGCACCGCGCGGTTTTGAGACATTCTTTGCCTCTGTACAGGAGACCGGAACGGTTCCGGCATTACGCGCTNNGCCATGCGGCAATCGCGGCGGCAGCTTTAATCAAATCGGTTGTCGCAGCCTCCCCTTTCGGGCCCCGCAAAATCACATGGCTGCCGGGCAACCCGTGAACGTGAAACCAGAGATCCTGAGCGCGCGCGGTTTTCAGGCTGAGGATGTCGTTATCCGCATCGGTTTTGCCGGCCAGCGCTTCCCAGCCACCGGGCAGCGCATAGCTCCAGACATCGGGTTCTGAAATGCGTTCCTTCATGGGTCAGATCAGCGCGGAAGTTTGACTTTGCGACGGATGTAGGTTGGTACGTCGAGGTCTT
>DINM01000001.1:309-5545 GCA_002423675.1 Verrucomicrobia bacterium UBA5540 | reverse complement strand
GTCCAGCCAGCTCGCCCTGCTTCCTGTCGCCGGAAAGTGGTTTCAGTCCGCCGCGTCCATCATCAACCAGCGGTTCTTTCCACGCCTCTGCAGCCAGCACAATGGCGGAGAGCCGTCCCGTAAACGCTGGATCCGTTGCGATGCCGAGCTTGATCCAACACGCCTCGCCGTTCGGCGTGAGGGCTTCGGTAATCTTCTGAATTTCAGAGAGCTTCATGTCTTCACCGCCAGTAATGCCGATGATCATACCGGGAGCCTTTTCAAAGATCACACCGTCGTTGACCAGCGGATGGGCCAGCAACAAATCGATCAGTTTNNGCTCGACCATCTCCGGTTGCCGTGGCGCAGGCAAAACGGCAAAAGGCGTCGCAGTTACTGAGCATGGTATGCAGCGAGGTGAAATCAAGATTACAGACCCCGGTGTAGGCCAGCATTCGCCAAAGTCCGATAACGCCCGCCGCCAGCGTGCGGCTGCTGCGATCGAGACTGTCTTCGAGCAGTGCGTCGCCGTCCGGCTGAATCAATTCATTGGGCATCTGGACAATCGCGTCGGCATAGGTTCGCAGGCGGCGGATCGCGCTGTGCGCCTTACCTTGTGTGACGATGCCTTCGAACGGGAACGGCATAATGGTAAAGAAAAGCGTGGCCGAGCCGAGATGGCGGGCGATTCGGGCAATGACCGGCGACGCGCCGGTTCCAAAACCGCCGCCGAGACCCGTGATGACGATCAGCAAATCCACACCGCTCAACAACGTTTCAAGCTGGCTGGCGGTATTTTCCGCGCAACGACGGCCAACTTCAAGGTCCCCGCCCGTGCTCATACCATCGGTTAGCGCCTTGCCGACGGCCAGACGGTTTTCAACCGACGAACAGGTTTCCAAGGTTTGGAAATCGCAATCCATGACAGCAAACTCCATCCCTTCCGGTGCGCGCGGCGCAATGCGTGCAATGGTGTTGCAACCTGCCCCGCCCAGTCCAAGAACCAATATCTTTTTCTGCAAGTCACTCATGATTCCCGTCCCCAAAGCTTGGAAAGCCATGTACGCCAAGCGGCACGGATCGGCAGATCGGGTTTAATCTGACTGGCAGCATAGCGAACCGCACCAATGGCGGCAGCAAAACGCGCACCTTCCTGCTTGGTGGAAAGCCCGACACAGTCGTGGATGCGGCCGATCTGGCACGGCGCGTTAAAGACCTGCTGCGCCAGATCCGCGATGCCTTCCATGGCCGAAGCTCCGCCGGTTAGAAGGACGCCGGCGTTGAGCTGTCCGGAAAGTCCGTCGGCTTCGATCTTCTCGGCAATCAGCCGGAAGACCTCTTCCATCCGCGCATTAATGATGGTGTGCAGCGTTGCGGCGCGTACGACGCGTCCGCTAAAACCGCCCTCCGCCGGTATGGAAATATTCTGATCGTTCTGAAGCCGGTTAATGAGCGCACTGCCCGATTCTTTTTTGAGCGCTTCGGCCTGACGACGATTGAGGTTGAGTCCACTGCAAATATCGGCGGTGACGTGGTCGCCGCCGACGGCAATGGAACCGGCCAGTTTGACGAGTCCGGCGTTGAATACAATGTAGTCGGTTGTGCCGCCGCCGAGATCAATGACAACAACTCCGGCGCGCTTCTGCTCGGGCGTCAGAACGGCCAGTGCGGCGCAGAATCCGCCGAAGGCCGCATCGGCGCAGACGACCGGAACGTTTTCGGTGAGCTTTTTCAGATTTTCCACCACCGTGCGCTGACCGTGGATGAGGAGCATGCCGACACGAAGCTCTTCGGCGAGCATCCGTTCGGGATTGACGATGCCACCGCGCCCGTCGACTTCAAAATTCTGCTGCAAGGTATGCAGGCGGATGCGGTCGTCGGAAAGCGGGACTTTACGGGAAACTTCGAGCGCCTGCTCGATATCTTCCCGCGAAATCTCGCCGCCGGGTTCCTCATATTCATTCAGTACCGGAACGCCTCCGACGTGCAGGCGGCTCTCTGCCCGGCCGCCGGAAGCAACCAGATAGACGCTTTCACCGATGGATTTGTGTGCGGCGGCTTCGGCCGATTCCATGGCCCGGCGCACAGCATCGAGCGCCAGTTCAAAGTCAACAATTTCGCCTTTGCGCACGCCGCGCGATTCGCACTCGCCGAGGCCGACCACCATCAGGCCGCCGTCTTCGCGAACCTCGGCCATCAAAACTTTGATGGTCATTGTGCCGATTTCCAGCGCGGTAATAAACGGTGCGGCCATACAAAAATTCCTCAGTCGTAAAATGTCACCGGCACATTGCGTCCGTCAGGTGTTAAATCAATGGTTTTGACCCGGCGGCCCTGTTCTTTTGAAAGTTGTAAGACGCTGACCAGCCGGATCAGTTTTTCGCGCGCAGAATGCTGCGGAAAGCGAACCGTTGTATCGCCATTCACCACGGCGGTTACAAAGTCGGGATAGCGGATGTCAAAACTGGAGAACGTAACCTGAGACCCCAGGCGCAACTGATCAGCCGCGCTGAGCAGTTCCAGACATTGCCGGACACCGGGCTTGTCGACATGCTCACCAGGATGAAGTTTTTCCAGCTTCAGTCCTTCGATCAACGGAAGCGATTGCCCGCTCCGGGTCGTCGGAAGAACCGTTCCGTGACGATCCAGCAGAAACGGCAGGCCGCGTGTGTGCCAGCGGATCTGCGCGAGCGCCACTCGCTCACGCACATTGATTGTCAGGGTATCGGGCAGCTGTCGTGAAATGCTCACAGATTCGACAAGCGGAACCTCTTCGAGTATTTTGCGCAACTGCTCCAGATCCACACTAAACAGATTAACTCCGGTCTGGAGTCCTGTATATTCGCGGAGCTGCTCGGGTAAAAGACGCCCGTCCGAGATAATGTTGATCGTCTTCAGCTCAAACTTCGGATTGCGGGAAATAAAAAGCGAACCGGCGTATTTCAGTCCGGAAAAAATCCCCGCCAGCAGCGCCAGTGCAACGACCGACAGAAAAAGAATGACCAGTCCGCGACGGGCAACCGTTTTCTTCGAACTTCTACTCCGGGTTTTACTGTAGTAGCGTTTCGGGGTTTTCCGTCTTCTTGCAGCCATGGCTTTTCCTAAATTGACAATACGCCCGGAACTCTCCGGGCTGACAACGGCTCCGACAGCGGAGCGACTACACGACTACGCACTCACATGTTG
Organism: Verrucomicrobia bacterium UBA5540; assembly: GCA_002423675.1. GTDB lineage: Bacteria > Verrucomicrobiota > Kiritimatiellia > Kiritimatiellales > Tichowtungiaceae > Tichowtungia. The sequence goes on along the minus strand of DINM01000001.1, from coordinate 2,380 downwards.
CGCAAGCCTTGATAATCCTATTACCACACTGCTGGTAAAAAGCGCCATCCCCTTTCCAAAAATTCCTGTTTCCTTGCTTACGGCCTGGATCAATCCGTGTAACCGGACAAAAACCGACTTGATTTGCGCCTCAACAGCGAGCTGATCTTCTTCACCCAGATAATCCAGCCGTCCCGACAGATGAACAAAATACTGAACTTCTGTAAGCGACGCGCGTGCAATGTGAAGAAAATGAAGATAATCCTTGTTGGTTCCGCGTGCTGATCCTTCAGCAATATTGGACGGTACAGAATAGGCGGCCCGACGGATTTGCGAGGTCAACCCGTATAGTTCCTCTTTTGGAAAACGTTTCGTTTGCTGATAAACCGCAACCGTCAGATCATCGGCTTCCTGCCAAGCACGAATTTTCCTGTAATCTCTCATGCTGTCCCTCCTTTCCCCGTTCTATTGTAGTCCGTAGTCACGCGCAGCGGCGTAGTCCCGTTGTCGCGTCATTACAATGACGCCGTTCCCATGATTCGATCACAAAGCGCCGAAAACTCGATCCCCGCGGCGGCGGCGGCTNNTGAGTTCCAGAACATACTGCTCGCCTTCCGGCGTCATCCGAAAGTCAACACGTCCAAATCCGCGAGCGCCGAGCGCTTCGAAGGTTTTCATAGCCGTTTTCTGCATCCGCGCGGCGGTTTCGGGGTCGAGTTCCGCCGGAACGACGTAGCGGGTCGTATCCACTTTGTATTTAGCCGTGTAGTCATACCATCCGGCTTCCGTCACGATTTCAACGACTGGAAGTACTTCGCCATCCACAATACCAACCGTGAACTCGCGGCCCGGAATAAAACGTTGAATGAGGATTTCTTCGTCATACTGCCACGCATCCGCCAGCGCCAGCGGCCACTCCGACTCGTCGAAAACCAGCGAACAACCGACGCTTGAACCCTGTCGCGGCGGCTTCACGGCGACCGGCGGACTCATGGATGGCTCTTCGCCCCGGCAAAGCACTTCGCTCGCCGGAACCAGCACACCCGCTTTACGCAGGCACTCTTCGGTCAAAATTTTATCAAACGAGATCCGACTGGATTCTGCGTTTGCGCCAACATATGGAATACACAGCTCAGTCAGCCGCGTCTGCACGCCGCCGTCCTCGCCAAACGTTCCATGCAACGCAATAAATGCCGCCTCGACTCCCGCAGGAACCGTGAGATCCGAAGCAGTCACATCGATTTCTGTCACGCTGTATCCTGATTTACGAAGACCGTTGGCAATCGCCGCACCGGATTCGAGTGAAACATCACGCTCTGCAGAAAAGCCGCCCTTTAGGACGGCTACGTTTTGAAATTTCTTTTGCATGATGTGCATCCTATTGAACAGTGAAATCGCAGACAATCGGCAAATGATCCGAAAACTGAACATCCGGCATCCAGCATCGTTCGATGCTGATTCCCGGGCTGTGCAGAATAAAATCCAGATGGCGCTTCGGCTTCCAGCTCGGAAAGGTCGGAGAGTTGGAAGCGTGAGCGTTCTTCAATCCTGTCGCTGCCTGAAACAGCCGAATCTCCTGCTCGCCCCACAGCGCATTAAAGTCGCCTGCNNGTGCTCCCCGTCGCGAACCACGAAAGCGTTGCCCTGCTGATTCAGAATCGGAAAATGGCGGGTCAGTGAATTTTCGCCGTACTTCGAACGGTACACATGATATTGCCCGAGCCGTTCCGCAATCATCTCCGCCTGATTGCACTTATCCGAACGGTACGAACCGGCATCCACCTCAATCAGCCCGGCCACATCGGGATTCAGCTCATGGAGAAACTGTGTAATGCGTTCAAAATTTTTGCCGGTATGACGCAGATAGCCGTTCAGCGGAAAATGAATCTTTTTCCCACCCGTCCCGTACCGGATGTTATAGAGAACAAACCTCATCGCCTCGCCCAATCAGAAATTTTTTCGACATCACCCGCGCCGATAATCAACAGAACATCGCCCGCACGCAACTCGCACTGAATATCCTGCCATGCTTTTTCCAATGTTTGGAAACTTTTTACATCAGGTTTTCCAACCATTGGAAACTTTTTAAACT
>DINM01000001.1:0-184 GCA_002423675.1 Verrucomicrobia bacterium UBA5540 | reverse complement strand
TCTGAACTCTGAACTCTGAACTCCGTACGGCACGGCTTTTGGATTGCCCGCACAGAGCCGCACGGCGGCCGGATCTTCGGCGCAATAAACGATTTTCTGTTTGGTATTGGTGATAAACGTTTTAAAGCAGGCCTCGAACGCTTCGACACTGGCATGGTGCTCCCTGTGGTCGTATTCGATGTTG
>DINM01000122.1 GCA_002423675.1 Verrucomicrobia bacterium UBA5540 | reverse complement strand
TTAGTGAAGATTAGTGGTTAAAAGGAGTCTTGATGAAGGAACAACGACAGCTTGGAAAAATAACCGCGCGGCTGGCCGACCTCGGCTTGGAGGTCACGTATGCCTACGACGATCTCATTTTTGTACAGCACAGCGCATTCATTTTGCAGTTCACCGATGATCCGGCGCAGCTGAAGTTGTTCATCAACACGGAGTGCGATCCGACGGAAGCCAACAACGTGGCCTCGAACATCGTTCTGGAGTTCGACAAAGTAGGCTTCACGGTCACTCCTGTCGGCCGCTTCTTCCTAACCCCCAACGCAGACCAGACGCTGAACGTCGAGTTCAAGTAAACAGCGGAAATAATTGTCAGATAATTTTGTATGGCATTGAAAATAAACGAGTAACACATTGAGATTACGCGATTTCCTGCTTAGATTTTACATATATTTCACTTTTCCTTTTTGTGGCATCCAGTTTTTCCAATGCTTGGAAAATTTCTTCTGAAATATTTTTTATCCTTCTGTTCCAAGGCGTTGCACCGGCTTTTGACCTTCGACTTCCCGACCTTTGACCGTTACTGGCACAGCGGATGCATATACGGACGGGCAACCAAGGAGGATGCCATGAGATATGTAGTTAGACATTGTGGTGACCATCGTGAAGCAGCCCGTCAGATGGCAGAGCTGAGAGCCGTCCGGCGCGAGCTGAAGGCCGCTCGTTGCGCAATGCGAAGCCGGGCTTAGGATCCGGACGCAGTCCAGNNCATTTTCCGACCGGAACAACCGGAGGCATACAAATGAATATGAGGATGGCCTCAGCTTTCCAAAGCAGGGTTTCCGTTGGAGAGAGTCATGAGACGAAATGGTTGTTCCCGCGTCACTCGCTGGCGCGAGCAAGCAGTTGGCAAGGGTTGGAGAAAAGTGTGCATCGCGGGGCTGTTGATTGCGGGCGGTGCAGCGGTGAAGGCGGACGAAAATGATCAGTACTGGTTGACGGGTACGGTTAAGGCCGGGGTAAGCAGTAATCTGACACTGAAGGTTGCTTCTCAGCAGCGGTACCGGGATGAGGATCACTACTACCGGCACATGGACTACGGCGTGGAATACAAGTTCAACAAGAACTGGTCGGTTTGCGGAACGTTCCGTGATCAGAGTGTGAAGAGCAGCAAGGGCGAATGGCGGACGACGAGCGGATATCTATTCGATGTGGTGAATTCGACCAAAGGCCACGGAATGGAGCTGAAGTCGCGGATGCGGTTCACCTATTTTGATCCGCACTTTTGTGCCGATTGTTCAACTGACTTCCGCCCGCGCTTTGACCTGTTGCCGGCGAAAGGATTCACCTTGTGGAAGCTGAAGCCGTATGTGGCGGATGAGATCATGTACAACTTTGACGACAGCAATCTGTACCGAAACCGGCTGTCGTTCGGATTGAAGTGCAATCCGATGAAGAAGTTGACTCTGGATCTGTCGCTGATGAATGAAAAGACAGAGACAAATGGTGCGGGGTCTGAAAACTGGAACACCTGTCTGGCCGCTACGTGGTCGTTTTAAAGAAAGGATGATGATGTATGAAACACAGAATGATTCAGACTGTTGCAGCATTTCTGCTGATCGCATTCTCCGCGTTTTCTGATCATCTGATTGTACTGGCGGCCGCCAGTACAACGGATGCGATGAACGAAATCGGAACCCTCTTTGCGCAAAAGAGCGGGCATACGGTGCAGTTCAGTTTTGGGTCGTCCGGCGCGCTGGCGCGGCAGATTCAAAACGGCGCTTCGGCGGATCTGTTTCTTTCTGCGAATGAAAAGTGGATGGACGAGCTNNGGGGGATGTTGAATTCCGGATGGATCTGCTGAAAAACCGGCTGGAGCTGATTGCGCCGAAAGACCGTAATGTGACGCTCGATGAAAATTTTACCGGGCGTCTGGCGGTCGGAAGCATGGAAAGCGTTCCGGCAGGAATGTACGCAAAGCAGGTGCTGGAAAAGAAGGGCTGGCTGGAAGCCCTGAGACCGCATCTGGTGAGCTGCGATTCGGTGCGTAACGTTCTCTTCTTCGTCGAACGCGGCGAAGTGGATGCGGGGATTGTCTATTCAACCGATGCAAAAATCTCAGACCGCGTAACGGTGGTTTCCGTTTTTCCGGAAAAGCTTCACGATCGGATTTGTTATCCGGCGGCGGTCTGCCGGGCTTCAAAACATCCGGATTCAGCGCACGAGTTCTTGATCTTTCTACAGTCGCCGGACGCCGCTGAAGTTTTTGAACGGTACGGATTCGAAAGATGACGGCGATCACGTCAGCGGAATGGACGGCGCTGTTGCTTTCCGCCAAGGTAGCCTGCGGCGCTGTGGCGACGGTGGCGCTGCCCGGGGTTTTGCTGGGCTGGCTGCTGGCACGTAAAAACTTTTACGGGAAGGTGCTGGTCGAGTTGCTGGTTTATGCGCCGCTGGTGATGCCGCCGGTAGTGACCGGCTATCTGTTGCTAGTGCTGTGCGGACGCAACGGGCCGGTCGGAGGCTGGCTCAGCCGGGCGTTTGGCTGGCAGCTGATTTTCACCTGGCAGGGCGCGGCGCTGGCGGCGGCGGTGATGGCGCTTCCGCTGATGGTTCGTTCGGTTCGGCTGGCGATCGAACTGGTGGATCGCCGGCTTGAAGAGGCGGCGTCGGTACTGGGTTATTCGCCGTTGCGCGTTTTCCTGCACATCACAGTGCCGCTGGCGCGCTCCGGAATTTTTGCCGGACTGCTGCTGGCGTTCGCGCGCAGTCTTGGCGAGTTCGGCGCGACGATTACGTTTGCCGGAAATATTCAGGGAGTAACGCAGACGCTTCCGCTGGCGATCTATTCCGCATTGCAGATGCCCGGCGGCGAGGCCGCCGCCGCGCGGCTTTCGATTCTATCGTTTCTGCTGAGCCTGACTGCGCTCGGCTTTTCGGAGTGGCTGGCGCGACGCACTAAATCGGGGAGGTTCGCCAATGCATCTCGTGGTTGATGTTTCTCTGCGTCAGGGCGATTTTACGCTGAGCGCCAAAGCCGACTGCTGGAGCAGTTCCTTCGGAATTTTCGGTCCGTCGGGTTCCGGCAAGAGCACGCTGATTCGTGTTCTGGCCGGGCTGGCGAAGCCCGATAACGGATACCTCGAACTCGACGGCGATGTGCTGTTTGACAGTGAACGCGGAATCTGGGTGCCGCCGCATCTGCGCGGAATCGGCGTGGTTTTTCAGGACGCGCGGCCTTTTCCGCACTGGTCGACGGAAAAAAATCTGCGTGCCGGTTCCATGGGTCTGGAAAGTTCCGGTATGTTTTCGTTTGAGCATATTGTGAAGCTGCTGGAGCTTCAGCCGTTATTGAAACGGACGGTGAACGATCTGTCCGGCGGGGAAAAGCAGCGCGTCGCGCTGGGCAGGGCACTGCTGGCGCATCCGCGCCTGCTGCTGATGGACGAACCGGTCAGCGGTCTCGATGCAAAACTCAAAGAACAGATTCTGCCATTTCTGGCGCACGTGCATCATGAGCTGCATCTGCCGTGTATTATGGTCAGCCACTATCTGCCGGAAATCTTGCAGCTGACCGATCGGCTGGTGCTGGTAAAGGTNNAGGGGCCGCTGGAAAAGCTGATGACGCAGAGCTAAGCCTTTGAATTGATGCGCCGTTCGGGGCTGATGAGCTTTGTCTCGTTACGGGTCGACGGCAAACCGGTTCGCGCGGGGATTCGACCGGATGAAGTGATGCTGGCAAACCATCCGGTCGAAGGACTTTCGGCCCGGCACCGCAAACAGGGAATGATCGCCCGCCTGATCGATCACGGACCGACGGTGCTCTGTCTGATTGATACCCCTGAAGAGCGGTTGATGGCCGATATTACGCCTGCCGCGGTCCGCGAGTTGGGTTTGAAAGAGGGGTCAACGGTCTGGTGTTTTTTCAAAGCCTGCGCAGTTCATGCCTGAGAAGGCCCTTCGAGTTAGTCGCGAAACAGTCCGGCGTTCTGGCGGAAGTAAACGATGCCGCTCCAGACGGTCAGAGCGGTGACCACTGCGCCCGCCCAGAAGATCAGCTGCCGGAAAAGTTCACCTTCCAGAAAGCGGAAGGGATAAATCCAGTATGCGGCACTGATCAGCAGAACGGCGCTGATAAAGGCCATCTGCCAGATGGTTTTATGTTTGCCCCACGTGCCGGCGGCAAGAACAACGCCCTTATCAATGGCCAGCAGACGCAGTCCGGTGACCATCATTTCGCGCGAGATAATGAGCGTGGCCATCCACGCGGGCATAATGCCCAGTTCAACAAAACCGATGAAGGCGGCGGCGGTGAGGACTTTATNNCCGTAGATTGTGCGGGCAAGGTGGCCATCCAGCGCATCGGTCAGCGCGGCGATCCCGAAGACCAGCGCGGCGGCAATCGACGCGCCGGGAAAGGAAATACTCAGACAGAGCATAAAAATGCCGGCCAGAATGAAACGGCTGATGGTCAGCAGATTCGGGGGATTTATTTTCATCGAGGACTTTCAATCTTTCCAGGTTCAACCAAATAGAGGTCGGGCAGCGGTTCGTCGAGAAGTTTGTGGGCGGCTTTAACCTGCGACTCTGCCTCAGTCGGTTTTTCCATCGCATGATGGCGCGCGCAGTTTGTGATGCTGACGATCAGAACGATCAACACCAGCAGTCCGGCAATCCCGCCGGCGACGATGCGGATATCTTTGACCAAAGGACTTTTTTTGTCACGTTCTGCGGGCATTTCCCCGTTTTCACGGGGGTTCTTTCGTGCAACCCGGTTCCAAATCTTGGAAAAAATCCGAGTTGGCACATCAAGCCAAGCTTCTGGATGAAAATTGACAGGGAGCCATTTGAGGTTGAACGAGAACGGGGCCGGTGTTTGGGAGTTTTTATGCAACTGACTTTCTTCNNATCAGCGATTTTCGCCCGGGAGCATGTAGCAGAGTGTATTCTTCAACGAGCGGCTCCGGATCGAGACCGAGGTATCTGGCGTAAAGGCGGATAAAACCTTTGGCGTAGGTCGGCGCAGCCATAACAGAGAAGTCGTCGGCTTCCATGGCAACGATCATTTTTGTCAGGATCTTCGTCGCGATGCCAGCATCGTGTTCGCTGACGCCTTTGGCCTCGCGCGCGGCTTTCAACTGCTGTCCGAGTGTCGCCATAGGTTACTCCTCCGGTTTGTACTCCTCGCCGCCGCTATCCGGTTCCTGCGAAGCTTCCGCTTCAGAGGGGAGGGTACTACCGCCTCCGCCGTGTTCGGGGATTTCGCCGTCGAGGTCGATGAGGATGTCGCGCGGGCCGGTTTCAGTCGGCGGGCCGATGATGCCCTTTTCCTCAAGAATATCCATCAGCCGCGCGGCGCGGTTATAACCAATCTTCAAGCGGCGCTGTAGCGATGACGTCGAGGCGCGTTTGGTACTGCGCAGGACTTCGATCGCTGCTTCGAGCAGATCATCGCTCTCATCNNCCGGCAGTTCCGGGCGGTTATTTTCGATTTTCTGTTTGATCTCGGTGATAAATTCCGGCGCGCCTTGTGTACGGATGAAGTCGGTGACGCGGTGCATTTCGCCGTCGCTGGTCCAGGTTCCCTGCAGGCGAACCGGTTTGTTTTTGCCCGGCGGCAGGTAAAGCATGTCGCCCTTGCCGAGCAGTTTTTCAGCGCCGATGGTGTCGAGAATCGTACGACTGTCGTTGCCCTGTGCCACCTGGAAGGCGATACGGCCGGGAATATTGGCTTTGATGGTTCCGGTGATGACGTTAACAGACGGGCGCTGTGTGGCCAGTACCATATGAATGCCTGCCGCACGCGAAAGCTGGGCGAGGCGCACAATGCACGGCTCGATTTCCTGCTGGGCAACGCCCATCAGTTCGGCCAGCTCGTCTACCACGATCACGATGTAAGGAAGTTTAGCCGGAACGTCATCTTTTTTCTGTGCGGCAACCGCTTCTTCGCCGAACAGATCGACCTGCTGCTCAATAATCCGGTTGTTGAAGCTTTTGATGTCACGCACCTTGACTTTTTTGAAGAGGGCATAGCGTTTTTCCATTTCCTTGATCGCCCAGCGCAGGCCGAGGGTCACCTTTTTTGGATCGGTGATAATCGGTACAACCAGATGTTTGAGGTTTTCATAGGCTTGGAACTCGAATGTTTTCGGGTCGACTAGAATCAGGCGCATCTGCTCGGGCGTGCGGGAGAGGAGCAGTCCGGTCAGCAACGAGTTCATACAAACGGTTTTACCCGNNAGGCATCGCAGACAGGTCGCCGACAATCATTTTCCCGCTGACGTCTTTTCCGAGTGCGAGCGGAAGCGCGATTTCCGGATTATGGAACGCCGGACTTTCAACCAGCTCACGCAGAAAGACCGATGTGCCTTTGCTGTTTGGCACTTCAATGCCGACCGCGCCCTTGCCGGGAATCGGTGCCTGAATGCGAATACTTTGTGCGCGCAGAGCCAGAGCAATGTTGCGCTCGAGCGCGGAAATGCGCTCGACGCGCACGCCAGGAGCGGGCGTGATTTCGTAAGACGTCACGGTCGGGCCGGTCTCTACATGTGTCACCTGACCCTCAACACCGAACTCTTCGAGCGTTGCTTGCAGAATCTTCGCTTTTTCCTCGGTGTTTTCAGTCGAAGTGCGCGCGGAAAGCGGCGGTAGCTCGTCCAGAATGGTGATCGGCGGCAGCTGATAGCCGGACTCGTCGCGGCCTGGCGCGATATTGATTGAAATATNNGAGCCGGGGCAATCGGTTTGGTTTTGACCAGCTTGGGTTGAGAGGGTTTCGGCTCAGGAACCGGCGAAGTGAAAAGCTCCTCCGCAACCGGCTCGGATTTTGAACGCAGTCTGGCCCGCTTTTTCTTTTCCTTAACAGGTTTTTCCTCGCGGCTGAAGTTCGGTTCCGGCACGGCCGTGCGTATCTCTTTACGATGAGCACGGAACGCTTTGATTTTTTCCCAGAGAAAAATAAACGGGGTGAACGGATGCATCCCCGTCAGCTGAAGGATCGCCAGAATGAACACGGTCACGAAAACAATACCCGCGCCGGTGTGGCCGATCAGCAGCCCGAACGTGCGGATTGCCAGCAGCTGGCCGATCAGACCGCCGGGACTTCCGATATTCAGAAGCTCCGTCAGTCCGCGCCAGAGCTGGGGCTGGTATTCCGTAAGACTCGCCAGCGCGATCAGCCCGGCCGTCAGCCAGGTCCAAACCGGCCAGACGCGTTCATAGGAACGGATCGTCATCATCAGGCCGCCGGTCAGAAGGATAAACGGCACCAGATAGCCGCCGATGCCGAAGAGCAGAAAACCGCTGAATGCAAACCACGCGCCGAACGGGCCGACGAGGTTGTGCGGCGGCGATGCCGGCGGATTATGCAGCCAGCCGATATCCTCGGCATTAAAAGAAAAGACACACAGGAAGCTGAGCAGACAGAGGGCCAGAAGGATGACGCCGATTGCTTCGCGCTTCGGGGAACGAACAGGTTGGGATTGCTTCGATTTTTTTGCCATTTCGGCGATTATATGGAGAAAAGATGAATTATGATGGATGAAATATGAAAATGGTAAAACAAGTTAACCCTTGCGGCACTTGAAGATAGCGACACTCGGAATGCGGGAGAGCTGTGGATAAAGTGCGCGCCAGTCCTTGCTGTCATACGGAACCTTCGCGCGGATTTCCGCCTCGCTCATGTCGGGAATCGGCATTGGCGGGGGGTNNGTTCGATTACCAGTCCGGCGGAATGTATCCACTCCGCGATCTGTGAAATCGGCCAGTACTGCGCCGCGCTCATCGTCTGATCGTCGAGCGACATTCTCACGTCCGGATCGGGCCGGAAATAGTCGGGAATGAACACGCCGTCTTCACCGTCGCCGATGTCGAGCCACTCGCCTGCATAGAGCGGATGACCGGTCGTCAGCAGAAACGTCCCGCCCGGTTTCAACATGGCGGCGCAATCGGCGATCACTTTTTGCGGATCGGCGGAAAAGGGCAGTGCGTAGGTTGAGTGAATCAGGTCGAACGTTCCGAGGTCGCCCGGCGAGTCCATGGAGATGCGGCGGAAATCGACATCGACGTTTTCAGCGGCGGCCAGCTTGCGGCCGTGCGCCAGCTGCTCTTCGGAAATATCAATGGCGATGCAATGCGCGCCCTGTTTGGCCAGAAAAATGGAATTCTGCCCTGCGCCGCAGCCGATTTCCAAGCATTGGAAACGCCGGGTGGGGGCACCCGGCCTACAAAATTCTTTGGGGAGCAGGCGAAGAGAAGAATCGCCGGGCAGGAGCGGGCCGTAGTGGAAATCGTCTGTCGAGATGCGCGTTTCTTTTTGATAAAGCTCCGCAAGATCATCCCAGTAGCGCGCGCTGCTTTTGTCGGTATTGCCTTTGAATCTCATGCGCGGAGTGTTGCCGCTTTGCTTCTTTTTGGAAATACAAAAAGCACTTTCGACTTCGTCTCAGGTCCAGAGTTCGGAAAAAAACAAAAGAGGAGTTTCCAAACATTGGAAACTCCTCCCGATGATCCGGAACGGATTTTAGAATTTGTATTCGAGGCTAGTGATGAAGCGGTTGTTGAGTTTCCATCCGCCGTAGTTGGCGCCGAGGTTGTTCAGTCCGGCCGCCGGGCCTCCGCCGGCTTTGCCGCCGAAAAATTCAACTCCGGCCCGCCAAGTGAGATTATTCATGCATTTCCAGCTGACTCCAAACCGGTTGGCATAACCCCATTTTTGAAGAATGATGTGGTTGCTGTATTCAAAGCTGAGGTCTTCATCGACTTTAAACTGAAGGCGGGTGATGAGATCGCTCTGTCCGGCGCGTGCGCTGTCGGAAGTGGTGACATAGTTGGCGGCGGTCTGATCTCCGGTGACCCATTCCCAGGCCACTTCAAACGTGGCCAGAATCTGCTCGAGTCCCAGATTGCTGACCCGGTCTCCATCAATGGTGAGGGTGGTGCCTTGTACACAGGAGAAGTAGTCCTGATCGTCATTCCGGTATGCGTCGGTGTAGGCGGCTTCCCCGTGGATTTCCCACCGGCCGCGAGTTGTGGAATAACCGATGGCCGGGTTAATGACGCTCGGAACGTGCCGCTCAAGTACGAGAGGCGCAACGTTTATGCGTTTCATGACATACTGCCGTCCCGGACCGGTGTAGATTGACGCAAACAGATCCCAGCCGTTTTTGACCGTTTTAGCGCGGCCGAAAAGTCCGACGTTTTTCAGGGCGATGTCCGGATAATCGGAGGCGGGGGGAGCACCGGCCGGGGCATTAACCCAGCGGGAGCTGGTGTGCGGGGCTTTATCGGGCTGATAAACGGGCAGAACAGCAAGCGTCCAGGTGGTTTGGTCGCGATAGATGTCTCCGCGAATCTGCCAGATGCCGAGGTCGCGGACATTGAGCGGATCGTAGCCGGCAACGGGCCGTAATTTATCGGCAGGCGAGTAGATCGCGGCGAGTCCGTTTTTGAATATTTTCTTACCAACGGTCAGATCCCACGAGTTGAAATTGAGTGTCAGGTAGAGTTCATTGAGCGTCAGGTAGCGGTGATCCAGGCTGTCTGTGTCGCGCAGGAGGTTTCCGTCGTCCGGACTGACTCCCGAAAAGGTGCTGTTCTGATTTCCGTCTTGAAGCCAGCCGCTGATGTCGATTCGCCAGTCAGTACCGCCGGTCCAGGTTTCAAGATCCAGCGATGTGTCCCAAAAGTGGTTTTTATTATCACTGCCGGTCTGTGGACGACGGTCATTGAAAAACGCGGTGTATTGCACAACGGCCTTTCCGCTGAGGTTTTCACCGAGTTTCCCAAATACTCCGGTTTCCGGTTTTGCGGCGGCTTTGGCGGCATCGGCTTCGAGTTCGGCAAAATCGGCAAAAGGGTCGTCGGCAGCGAATGCCGTACAGGCGGCCAGCGCCGCAAAGGCGATCAAACGTTTCATGACAGAGCCTTTCGTTTTAACCGCGGGTGGCGGCGATCAGTTTTTTGTCGGTTTGTACGAGGCGGTCGCCGAGAATAGCGGCCAGATTCAGGAAAACTTTACCGGCAAGCCGCGGGAAACGTTTCTGCATGTTCTGCAGACCCTGCCAGCTGATTTCGATGTATTTGAGCGGGTCGACGGCAATGACATCGGCGGAGCGCGGACCGGGGTTGACGAGCGCGATCTCGCCGAAGATATCGCCCGGATTCAGCCGGGCAATTTCGCTGCCTTCGGACTCGACCTTCACGGAACCTTCCAGCAGCAGGAACATGCTGGAGCCCTGTTCGCCGGCGGTAACAGCACGGATACCGGCGGCAGCTTCGCGGACTTCACCGAGCAGGATGATCTTTTTGACCTGTCCTTTTCTCATGCCTTTAAACAGCGGTGAGCGGTTGACCACATCGGCGTTGAGGCTGAGCGCGACCATATCCCACAGGGTGATGAGCTGCGTGGAGGAAAGCAGGATGGGGGTAATGAACATGTCGCCGAGGAAGGCGAAGATCATTACCATAGCCGAAAGGGCGCCGAAGTTGATGACCGGCACGAAACTGGAGAAGCAGACGACCAGAAACCCGAGACCCAATGCCAGCGAGGTGGAGAAGGCCGGCTGAATTTCGGAACGGATGCAGATTTTCATTGCTTCGTTCTGGCACTGGAGGCGTTTCATTTCAACGTGATAGCGCGTCATGAAGTGAATGGTGTCGTCTACTGCGATGCCGATGGCGATAGCGGCGACCATGGCGGTGCCGGTGTTCAGTGCAATGTGGAAAATTCCCATAATGCCGAAGAACAGCATGATCGGGAACATGTTCGGAATCAGCGCGAGGAATCCGGCCTTAAAATTCATGAAGAGGGTGGTCATGATGATGAAGATGATCACGAGCAGCAGCGACAAAGACTGCGCCTGGCCGGTGGCCATACTGTCGGCGGCTTTGTTGACGAGAATATTTTCGCCGGTGAAGGCGAACGTGATCCCGGGGGGGAGCGTCTGGCTGATGAATCCGCGCAGCTCTTTGAGCGCGTCTTTGAGTGCGAACGAGGAGCTGATGTTATGGCGGACAAGGAGGTTTACTTCGCTGAAGTCGGGAGTAACAAAGCGTTCGATTTCGCTGCGCTGGAGAAAGAGAAGGTATTGAGGAATGAGGGCTTCGTCTTCGGGAATTTTACGGAATTCCTCTTTGCCGTCGTTCATTTCGCAGTGGATCATGGAAATGTAATCGGCCAGCGAGGTGATTTTGTCGAAGTGTTTTGATTCATCCATGAATTTCTGGATTTTCCATACAGCGGCCAGATTTTCGGGCTTTTTAAACGCACCCGGTTCGCTGGCGCTGATGCGGATATAAAAGGGCTGGGCTCCGCAGAGGGTTTCGTGCAGCAGTCTGCTGCGCTGGCGGATGTCGGAAGTTTTCTTAAAGAATCCGAGCAGGTCGTTGTCCACCCGTACATTGACGGTGAAGAGCGACAGAATTACTGCAGCGCCGAAAATGAACGTGAAAACCCGCCATTTGTGGCCATGGATAAGATGAATGATGCCGTCGGCGAGAGTGATGAACATTTTTTCGACCGGGCTTTTCTTTTCGGTATGCGGGGCGGGCTTCTTGGCGCCGAAAAAGTGCAGGTAAACCGGGGCGACCAGACAGGTGATGATCGGATTTACAAAGAGGCCGAATGCGGCGACCATCCCGAACTGCTTAAGGATGACAATCTGGTTGAGAGTGATGGAGAGAAATCCGAGAAAAGTGGTGATAGCGGTGAGCAAAACGGCTGTGCCGCATTTGTTTGCCATGTAGTGCAAGGCGGCTTCTTTAAGCCCTTCATGCTCGAGCCCCTCGCGGTATTCGGACAGCAGATGCATGTCTTCCGTTGATCCGATCACAATGATCAGCGACGGGACAATCGCGGTGAGAATGTTGAGAGGGATGTGAAAAAGCCCCATAAATCCAAGTGTCCAGAGTACGCTGGTGCCGGCGGTAATCATGGGCAGGACGGCGGCACTCTTGGAACGCATGGTGATGATGAGCGTGCCGAGCAGGACAATCAGCGAGAAGGGCACCAGACGAAGCTGGTCGCCCATAATGCTGCCGCTGATGAGCCGTTTGGTATAGGAGTTGCCGAGCTGGAAGACACGGTCGAATTTATCTTCCGCTTCCGCAATCTTGGCATCCACGGCCTTGGAGAACTTGGTGTTGTAGTCCGGGTCGTTCGGGTCGCCGCCGACAAACAAATTGAGTGCGGTAACGTGTCCGTCGGGCGAAATTACGTTGTTAACCAGTATCGGGTTGCGCAGGGCGCTGGTTTTGATGGCATCGGCCTCTTCCTGTGTTTCGGGCAGTGAGTCCACCAGCGGGGCGGTGGTCAGCGAGCCGTCTTCACCTTTAAAATCGGTAACGGTGAAGAGACTTTCAACTTTATCCACGCCGGGCAGCTCTTCCATTGCGAAGGCAAGGTCGTCGAGCGATTTGAGCTTTTCGGGCGAGAAGAGGTTTTTGTCTTCGACATAGATGATGGTGATGTTGTCCGTTCCGAACTTTTTCAGTGTATCCTTATAGAAGTCCTGGTCGGGATCGTTTTGAATCATCATTCCTTCGGCGGAGGCGTCCACGCGTACGGAAGGGGCTTTTATTACGGCAAAGGCCGAGATTACCGCCAGCAGTGCGACGACGATCCAGACATGATTTTGGCTCCACAGAATTAATTTGCGCATGATAAACCTCCGCTTTGGAATGAAAATTACTCGACGTGTTTTCCTGAAAGGATGAACCGCTCTGTGAACACGTCGTCTTCGATCGGTTCATTGACTTTGCGAACGGATACCATCGTCAGCGTCTGGCTGGACTTGGCGGTATTATCCATGATGGTTTTTTTCGGGCGCCAGACAGTGCCGGTAACATTTTCGAGGTCGTAGATGGTTTGGGTTTTTGCCAGACGGGAACGCTTGTCGTAGAACTCGACCTTCAGCGTAATGAAAGCGTTTTGTGCAACCCAGAGAACGCGCTTGGAATAGCCGCTTTCCTTGGCCTTTCCCGGATTGGCGGGAACCGCTTCAATGACCCAGCACGGCCACTCTTTACCGTCCAGGCTGACGGGTTCGGTTTTCATAACGGTATAGTTGAAGTTGTCGATATCTTCAGACTCCATGTCTTCATAGGTGAAGTCGGTCCCCATGAAATAGTTTTTCTTGCTGCCCGAGGCAATACGCT